>CAZNKW010000008.1:4275-17135 GCA_964573655.1 uncultured Dehalococcoidia bacterium | reverse complement strand
ATAGAAACCCTTGCCGCTCTTTCTTCCTATCTGACCGGCAATAACCATCTTCTTCAAAAGAGGTGGCGGGGCATAGAGGCGGTCTTTGAATTCATCATACATGGCGCAAGCCATGGCATACATGGTATCAAGCCCGGCGAAGTCCATCAGCATAAAGGGACCCATGGGGGAATTGGTAGCCAGCATCCAGGCCCGGTCAATCTCCTCTACTGTGGTCCATCCTTCTTCCAGTATGCGGATAGCGTTCATCATATAAGGAAAGCCAAGGCGATTAACCAGAAAACCAGGCACATCCTTAGCCAAGATTACTTCCTTACCAAGAGAGCTGCTGAAGCTCTTTGCTGTTTCGATAGCCTCCTTTGAGGAAAGAATTGACTTTACAATCTCCACCATCCTCATAACTGGGACAGGCTGGAAGAAATGCATCCCAATCACCTGGGTTGGTCTCTTTGTCGCCATAGCCATCTCTAGAATGGATAGACATGAGGTGTTGCTAGCTAAGATGGCATGCTGAGGACAAACTCTATCCAGGGAGGCAAACACCTTCTTCTTTTCCTCCAAGTTTTCGATCACTGCCTCTATCGCCAAATCACAGTCCTTGAAATCTTCCATCTTAGTCGTGCCCTGGAGGCGTCCTAGGGTAGCCTTTCTATCCTGCTCTGCCAATTTACCCTTGCTAACCGCTTTGTCCAGCGAAGACTTGAGTGCTGCCATACCCTTATCCAGGAGCTTCTGGTTGATTTCTGATACTACTACTGAGTAGCCAGAACGAGCACAGACCTCAGCAATGCCTGAGCCCATTAATCCACACCCCACCACAGCTACTTTCTTGATTTCCATAGCATCTCCTTTCTTTTCACTATAGAAGCTCTTCTAGGCGCTCGTATGACCTACGGCATACCTTTGCGTTAGTCTAGACTTTAGAGAAATCGATAAGTTTTTGTTTAAGCTGCTCCAGCCTTTCCTGATATGGCTGGGCAAGCCTATTCAAGCCTTGTTGCCACTGGGGGATAACCTTAGGATTGATTGCCCCGATAGCAGTTCCGGAGATCCTTAGTTGGTGCAATATTTCCCTGGCTGATTTCTCTATTTCGCGGCTTTCCTTTTCCTCCCCTTGCTTATATTCTTGGAAAAGCTGTTCTATTTCACCTTTGATCTCCCTAATCCCTTCTTTTTGCTTTAGGCCGGAGATCCCTTCTATTGCCTTCTCCAGTCGCTCATAGTTCCCTAGCTCTATGGCTTGGGCTAATTTTGATATTAGCGCTCTCTTTACCAACTCTCTCTCCCCAGCGCCATATTTATCCAGCTCAACTTCCAATTGCCAGAAGCCAAGCCCACCAAGGTATTTGTCGGCTAATACCTGTCCTATTAAGGCGTGTTCTTCCTCCTTCTGCTTTCTCAGCTCCTCAGGGGAAAGCTTCCCCAATCCCTCCACCCTTTCCATAGCGATTTCCCAGGCACTCTTTATTTCTCCCATGCGCCTCCAAAACCTAGAACGGGAAAGCAGTACCCCTCTGCTTTCCCGTCTATCTTCACCTCAAGGGTGACTTCGTCAATCTAGATAAGCTAAATGCCTTGCTGCTACAGCGTACTGTATCCACCATTGACACTGATAGTCTGTCCGTGTATGAAGGAGGCAACATCGGAAGCCAGAAATGCCACTGTACTAGCCACATCCTGGGGCACAGCAAGACGGCCTATGGGATACATTTTTATCTGCTTCTCCTTCAACTCTGGGGGCAGACTCTCCTGGCTAACTCCCTGAGTCATGGTTAGCTTTCCTGCATGCTCAGCTTTCTCTGGGATAACGCCTGCGGGGCAGACACAGTTGACATTGATGTTATAGCGACCTAGCTCTTTGGCTAAAGCCTTGGTGAAGCTGATGACACCACCTTTACAGGCCGAATAGATGACTTGGCGATATTCTCCCGTCCTGCCAGCCTCAGAGCCGATGTTGATAATCTTTCCGTATTTCCGCGCTATCATGTGGTCCAGCACTCCCCTGGTGCAGTTTATGGTGCTCCAGAAGTTCAGGTTTACCATCTTTTCCCATGTTGCTCTCGTTTGATCCTTAAACAGTCCCCAAGGAGTGTCAACCCAGCCAACCCCATTAACGAGGACGTCTATCTGACCAAAAGTATCCAGTGTCTTCTTCACCATTGCCTGCACGGAGTCCCAATTGGTGACGTCGGTCTTAATCAGGATGGTTCGCCCACCTCCACCCAAAGCATTAGCCTCTTTAACCACCTTTTGCCCTTGCTCCTCGTCGATATCAGCGCATACTACATTCGCCCCTTCTCTAGCAAAGGTTAGTGTGTTACCCCGATTGATGTTTGACCCCCCACCAGTAATAATAACTGCTTTGCCAGCTAAACCCAGATCCATTCTCAGACCTCCTTTTGGCTAGATTCTTATTTACATGGGAGCGACTTAGAACACAAACTGGTCCGTCTCCGCTCCCTTGAACTTCGGAGTCCTTTTCTCCAGGAAACTCTTGGCTGCCTCAAGATGGTCCTCTGAATTCATGGAATGGTATTCATAGGCGATCATAGTATCAAAGAGCAAGTTTATCCGCTCCTCTATGATTTTATTGAGGCACATCTTGGTTAAACTTAGAGCAAAGGTTGGTCCATTAGCGAACCGCTTAGCCCATTTCCAAGCCTCCTCCATCAATTGCTCAGGCGGAACCACCTTGGTTATCAATCCAATGCGCTCGGCTTCTGCGGCATTGACCATATCGCCGGTCATCAGGTATTGCTTGGCTTTGCACATACCTATCAATAAGGGCCAGATGATACAGCCGCCATCACCGGGGACCAGGCCAACTCCAATGTGAGGGTCACCTATGCGGGCTTTCTCTGAGGCAATAACGACATCGCACTGCAGGGCTATTGTTGCCCCCAGTCCTGCAGTGGCACCATTCAGGGCGGCGATGATTGGTTTCCGCAAGGCAATCAGGTTCAGAATGATTCTTTTGACATGGGTAGCTGCGATACGTAGTGAGTGGTCCTTGAAACCAGCTATCATAAGGTTTATATCGCCACCGGCGGAGAAAGCGCGCCCTGCCCCGGTCAAGATAATAGCATTAACTTCTGGGTCGTGGTTCATATCCTCGAAGATTTGTTCTATCTCGGCATGCTCTGGCGCACCTATGGCATTCATGGCGTCAGGGTTGTTCAGAGTAAGAACAGCTACCTTATCCTTTTTTTCTACCTTGATAAACTTGTACCGACTATAGTCAACCACTTAATCCCCCTTTCTCTTTGAGGCCTGTTTAATTTTCAGGACTCATATTTAGCCAAAAAGCTAATCCTTTGGCAATTACGTCTATTTTCTGGGTAATCCCAACCCGAATCTTCCGGCAATGTGATTCCGAGAAGTCTCGCTGGTACCGCCGGCCATACTGAAAGCCACCGCGCTTAGATACGTATGCCTGAACCTGCCACCCAGCTTGACCCACTTGGAATCCTCATTCAGTGGCCCATAGAGTCCAAGGATTTGCTGACCAAGATTGGCCAGTCGCTGAGCGACTGCAGCACCGTGTACCTTAATTTGGGAACTTGCCTTTACAGTGGATATTCCCCGGGTAGCCATCCAGTTTAATTCGTGACCCAGGTTAAGGCCCACCTCAATCTCGATAGCCAACTGCGCCAGCCTGTTTCGAATAAGAGGGTCCTTGGCTAGGGGCTGACCATTGACCTCGGTCTCCTGGCAATATTGTACCAGTTGCTCCAGGTATCGTTTGGTATTGTAAATGATGAACAGCCCATAGGTTCTCTCAGCGCCAAAGGCGTGCAGCAGTATTTGCCATCCACCATTCTTCTCCCCGAGGAGGTTCTCCTTAGGAACCCTGACATTGTCAAAGAACACCTCGCAGAAGGCAGGGATGCCAGTCATTTGTGCTATCTGGCGCATGGTGATTCCCGGGCTCTCCAGATCGACTATGAAAACACTGAGGCCCAGATGCTTATTAGGGTCAGTCCGGGCGTAAACCACCTGGTACTTAGCATGGTGGGCACCGCTCGACCAGATTTTTTGCCCGTTAAGGACAAAGCAGTCCCCTTCCTCTACTGCTTTTAGTTGCACAGCGAAGGTGTCCGAGCCAGCATTGGGCTCGCTCATCCCTATGGCCCACTTTACCTCGCCCCGGGTAATAGGTGGTATAAACCTCCTCTTTTGCTCCTCAGTTCCGAAGTTCAAGAGTAGATCGGCCTGAGCTATGGCTAAATCCATGCCGGGTACTCCGCGGTAGGCTAGCTCCTGCAATAGGGTCATTTCCTTCCATAGTGAGGCTCCCTGCCCCCCATATTCCTTGGGCCAGGTCAGACCTATCCAACCCTTAGCCCCAAACTTGCGCCACATCTTTACGGCAAGCGGGTAGACTTCCTCTCTCGACTCTTCCTCAGGTCCAGGGTCAACTCCCAGCCAATCAGGCGGGACTGCTTCCGCAATGAACGCCTGCACCTCTTTGCGGAAGGCTTCGTCTTCCTCAGTGAAGCGAAAGTCCATTGCTCTCCTTTCCGCTGTGTGAGCTAAAGACCTAGTTGCTGGGCTACGATTTCACGATGGAAGTCGGCATCACCAAAGAAAAGCTCTCCAGCCTTGGCCCGCCTGAAGTATAGCTCCAGATCATGATCCTTCGTAAAGCCTATTGCACCGTGGATCTGGTGTGCTTGAGCCGCTACCCGCCGGTAGGCCTCACTTATCCATCCTTTGATAACAGAAATCTCCTTGGTGCAGGGAATCCCTTCACTAAGCATCCATGCTGCCTTGTGTAGACTAACCCGGGAACTATCAACATCGATGGACATGTCAGCCAAATAATGCTGGATGATCTGAAAGCTGCCAATGGGGCGGTCGAATTGTACCCTCTCCTTGGCATACTGAATGGTCATCTCTAGGACTTGCTGTGCACCCCCCATCATCTCTGCAGACTTAGCCAGCGCTGCCCATTCTATGATCTTCTTTACCATGCCCCAGCCTTGATTTACCTTGCCTAGAATATTGGCCTTGGGTACCTTCACCTTGTCCATGGTCAACTCACACTGCTTATCCCCAGCCATCGTCCTGAGCACAAAGGTGCTTATCCCAGGACTCTTACCGTCTACAATAAAAAGGGTAATCCCTTTCTCTGGATCAGCTCTCTTTGCAGTCCTAGCTACAACAATGATGTAGTCCGCAATATGAGCATCATGAACAAATAGCTTAGTGCCACTAATGACATAATTATCTCCTTCAGTTGTAGCTTTAACCTGGATAGAGGCGGCGTCATACCTGGCACTAGGCTCGGTAAGAGCCAGGGTAAGAATTGCATTGCCTTTGCATATCTTGGGCAGAAGATTCTGCTTTTGCTCTTCTGTCCCCCACTCCAGTATGGGCAACCCCCCCAGCACTACCGTGGAAAGGAAGGGCCCAGGCAGGCAAGCACGGCCCATCTCCTCCAGGAGCACTACCAGGTCGAGAAAGCTGAACCCTCCCCCCCCGTACTTCTCGGGAAAGGGAAGCCCTATCCAGCCCAGATCAGCCATCTCCTTCCAAAGCTGAGGTACGTATCCTTTTGCGTCCTCCTCCATCTGCCGAACCAAGGTCTTAGGGCATTTGTTGGCCAGGAAGTCACGAGCTGACTTCCACAGCATTTCCTGCTCTTCGCTGAAAGATAGATCCATTTATTCTCTCCTTTCTAGTGATTTATTTCTTTTCTGGCCTGGGTTCCCTGGGTAGTCCTAACCCCATGATGGCGGTAGCGTTTCGAGCTACCTCAGTGGTACCGCCAGCGATAGTATTACACACTGTACTCAAATAAAGGTGCTTTATCCTGCCTCCCAGCTTGGCCCACTTATCCTTTTTCTCATCCGTTTGTCTCCAGTTGCCTCCAACTGGCCCTAGTTGCCCATAGAGTCCAAGGATTTGCATTCCCAGGATAGCCAGCTTCTGAGTAAGCATACCACCCAGTATCTTCATCTGGTTAGCAGTAGTAATAACATTTAGACCTTTAAGTGCCATCCAGTTCAATTTATAACCCAGAGTGCGGGCTATTTCAAGTTGTATAGCTATATCAGCCAGTCTATTTCGAATCAAGGTATTCTTGGCTAGAGGTTGCCCATTGACATAAGTCTCTTGGCAATACTGCACCAGCAGGTTAAGGTCCCGCTTGATGTTCACAATAAGTTGGACTCCGTAGGTTCTCTCGTGACCCAGGGCAGCCATGACTAATCCCCAGGCCCCGTTTAATTGCCCCAGAAGGTTCTCCTTGGGAACCTTGACATTGTCATAGAACATCTCGTTAAAAGCAGCTAGCCCACTCATGTGGGTAATCCGATTCATGGTAATCCCCGGGCTCTTGTAATCGACAATGATGATGCTGATTCCCCGGTGTTTAGCGGCACTGGGGTCAGTCCGACAATAGACAAGACCATAGTCGGCACGGTGGGCAGCACTCTGCCAGGTCTTTTGCCCATTGAGGATGAAATAATCCCCCTGCAAATCTGCCTTCAATTGCAGATTGGCCAGGTCTGAGCCGGCATTGGGCTCGCTCATTCCTGTGGCCCACTTCACTTCCCCACGGCACATGGGTGGTATGAACTTTTGTCTCTGTTCTTCAGTGCCAAACTCCAGGATTAGGTCTCCACAGCCCCCAAGAAATGAATAAGCGTCGTAGCCTATTGCACCACGATAGGTCAGCTCCTCTTCCAGAATCATCTGCTTCCACAAGGGGGCCTCTTGACCTCCATATTTCTTGGGCCAGGTTAGGCCCAGCCACCCCTTAGCTGCCAGCTTACGTTGCATTTTCTGGCTGACCTGGTGGATCTCTTCAAAAGAGTCCTCATGATACATATCGGGGTCTACCCCAGGCCAATCAGGTGGTAGCTCCTTCTCGAGGAAATCCTTCACCTCCTTTCGGAAGGCTTCCTCGTCCTCAGTAAAGCGAAAGTCCATATACCTCCTTTATTTTATAGTTTGAGGCTCAGCCTCTGGGCAGTCCCAATCCTACTCTGGCGCTGATATTCTTGGCTATTTCACTGGTGCCACCGCCGATACTTGCCACCACTTGATGTAAATAGAGATGCCTCATCCTGCCCTTCAACTTCGCCCACTTGGATTTCTCGTCTAGTTGCCCGTAAAGCCCAAGGATTTGTATTCCCAGGTTAGCCATGTGGTGAGCCACATTAGCCCCATAAACCTTAAGTTGCTGTGCTTCATGAACAAAGAACATTCCTTTACTTACCATCCAATGTAGTCTATGGCGTAGGTTGCATGCCACCTCAATCTCGATAGCCAACTCAGCCAGTCTACTTCGGATTAAGGGATCCTTGGCTAAAGGCTGCCCATTGATATAGGTCTCCTTACAATACTGCACCAATTGCTCAAAGTCTCGCTTGGCATTATAGAGGAGCCCGACCCCATAGCCCCTCTCAGTAGCCAGGGCAGCGAAAGCCACTGCTGAACCCCTGTTTTTCTCCCCAAGAAGGTTCTCCTTGGGAACCCTAACATTCTCATAGAAGACCTCATTAAAGGCAGCCAGCCCGGTGATGTGGGTAAGGCGACGCATGGTGATCCCTGGGCTTCTGAGGTCCACCAAAAGAACGCTTACCCCCTTCGCCTTAGGGGCATTCGGATCAGTCCGAGCATAGACTATGCACCAATCAGCATGGTGGGCACCGCTCTGCCAGGTCTTCTGCCCATTAAGGACAAAGCAATCCTCCTGCTCTACGGCGCTCAACTGGAGGGAGAAGAGGTCTGAGCCGGCATTGGGCTCGCTCATCCCCACTGACCATTTTACCTCCCCACGGGTAATGGGAGGAAGGAATCTCCTCTTTTGTTCCTCAGTGCCAAATTGCAGGATGGATGGTCCGACCAGGGCCAGCCCATAGTAATCAACTCCAGGCACTCCACGGTAAACCGTCTCCACTTGGAAGATGAGGTCCTTCATTATGGAAGCTCCCTGTCCCCCATATTCCTTGGGCCAGCTGAGCCCCAACCACCCTCTGGTTGCCAACTTGCGCCTTATTTCTTTGCCTAGCTGGTAAACCTCGTCTAAGGCATCCTCGTGAGGCAATTCAGGGTCTTCCCCAGGCCAATCCGGGGGTAGCTCCCTATTGATGAAATCCTTCACCTCCTTTAGAAAGGCTTCCTCCTTTTCAGTAAAGCGGAAATCCAATTACTCCTCTCACTTTCCCCCAAAATGCCCATCTATCCCCGGGGCAGTCCCAGCCCGAAGGAGGCAATGGTATTCTTGGAAACCTCAGTGCTGCCGCCAAACATCACCATAGCCGCTGCTCTTAGATAGTTAGTCTTCATCCTGCCGCTAAGCCTAGCCCACTTGGATTTCTCATCCAGTTGCCCATAAAGTCCAAGGATTTGCATTCCTAGACTAGCCAGGTGTAGAGCAATATAGCCGCCAAGGACTCGAATTTGGGAGCCTTCAACTATCACAAGCATTCCCTTGTTTATCATCCAGTTTAGTTTGTAGCCCAAATTGCGTCCCGCCTCAATTTCTATAGCCATCTGAGCCAGTCTATTTCGAAGGACAGGGTCCTTGGCTAAAGGCTGCCCATTGACATGAGTCTCCTGGCAATACTGCACCAAGAGCTCCAAGTCCCGTTTGGCAACGAGAATGAGCGAGAGGCCTAAGGTTCTATCAGAGGCTATTGAGGCTAAAGCCACATTCCATCCTCCATTCAGCCCTCCGAGGAGATTCTCCTTGGGAACCTTAACATTGTCATAGAAGACCTCATTAAGGGGTATAGAGTCTGACATATCCTTTATGAAGCGGGTGGTAATCCCCGGGCTCTTGAGATCGACCAAAAAGCAACTGATGCCACGATGCTTCTTCGGGGCATTGGGGTCGGTCCGGGCATATACCATACTCCAGTCGGCATGGTGGGTCTCACTTTGCCAGGTCTTCTGCCCATTAAGGACAAAGCAGTTCTCTTTCTCCTCTGCCCTTGTCTCCAGGGCAGCTAAGTCTGAGCCAGCATTTGGCTCGCTCATCCCTATACACCAAGTTACCTCCCCATGGGTAATGGGGGGAAGGAACCTCTTCTTTTGCTCCTCGTTGCCAAACTGCAGGATCAAGGGTCCAACCATGCCCGTCTCTATGTAATAAAAAGGTGCCCCCCTATAGATCAGCTCCTCTTCCAGGATGGCTTGCTTCATTAAGGGAGTTCCTTGACCACCATATTCCTTGGGCCAGCTCAGCCCGATCCAGCCCTTAGCCGCCAACTTGCGCCGCATCTTAAGGCCGAACTGATGGAACTCCTCTGAGCCTCCATCATAGTACATATCCATAAACCAATCGCGGGGCATCTCTTGATCGAGAAAATCCTGCACCTCTTTGTGGAAGGCTTCTTCCTCTTCGGTGAAGCGAAAGTCCATTTATCCTCCTCCAGGATAGCTTTCTTATAAAGTAACTACCGAGAATAGCCTGAAAGGTAGTGTATCTCTCTAATCTCTAGGACCGATAATGGTAACAGACGCTTGGAACATACCCGGTGTACCGCCTTGCGAATGAGCCAAGCCCAGCTTGGGGTTCTTCACTTGGCGCTCGCCGGCCCTACCCAATTGTTGATTGTATAGCTCGTAGATCATCCTCAGTCCGCTGGCGCCAACGGGGTGTCCAAAGCATTTCAGCCCGCCATCGGTGTTGATCGGCAGGTCTCCCTTGAGGGCAAAAGACTCCGCCTCCACCTCTTCCGGACCCTTGCCCCGGGGACAGAAGCCGAGGGACTCATAGATTATTAACTCGGTGATAGTGAAGCAGTCATGAACTTCAGCTGAACCTATCTCCTGGCGGGGATTCTTTATGCCTACCTGCTCATAAGCTTGCTGGGCTGCTATCCAGGTCTCATCCCAGAAGGTAATGTCAACATCAGGCCTGAATTTACCCTTGAAGGGGTCTATGCGACCCACTGACAGGCCCAAGCCCTTTATCAGACAATAATCCTGGGTATAGCTCTTGGCCTTGTCAGCGCGGGTTATTATAGCTGCCGCTGCCCCATCGGTAACCGGGCAGCAGTCGAATAATCCCAGAGGCCAGGCAATTATGGGAGCATTGATAGCCTGCTCCAAAGTTATTGGCCTGCGGAACTGAGCCTTGGGATGCAAGGCACCGTTGGCATGATTCTTGACGGCAATCTTGGCCAGGATTTCCTTTCCCTTGTCATAGGGAATCTTGTACTGCTCAAAATATCTAATGGCTGACTTGGAGAAGGAGGAAGGCGCTGAACCAACTACAGTAATAGGATGCATCCCGCCGGGCATTTCAAGAGCACCGCTACCGTAGTCCTTTAGTTTCTCAAAGCCGACGCAGAGGACAGTATCGTACATCCCAGCGGCTACGGAGAAAGCACCGACCCTGAGAGCCTCTGCTGCCGTGGCGCAATTGTTTTCCACCCTGGTAGCAGGGATCTTATCCAACTCCAGCGCCTCTGTCACTGTGGCCCCGGTCCACATGCTGGAAGAGACATTGCCCACGAATACCGCCTCAATGTCCTTGGGACCTACACCAGCGTCTTTATATGCTTCATAGCAGCAATCGATAATCAAGTCGGGCACACCCTTATTCCACAGGTCCCCAAACTGGGTGCAGCCCATACCAATGATGGCCACTTTATCCTTTATGCTACCCATTTTTACTCCTTTCTATCGCACTGGTTTACATTTCCACCCGTAAGCCGCCACATCCCCTTGCCGCTCGAGCTTCCTGAAGGTCATCTCCATAGGCTGACCAACCTTCATATTTTTGATATCCCCGTAGTCTGTCATCTCCAGCTCAATTCGGGCGCCGCCTTCGAAGTCAATGATGGCCCTACCCAGCGGAGGATCAGTGACCTCGGCCAGAACGGCTACTGTATCAGCACTAAAGCTGTAAACGGTAACCTTCTGGTCCAGCAGTTTGACTTGCGTGTAGTTATCCTTGGAGAAGCATTTGGGGCAGACCCGTCTTATGGGGAAGTCGATCCATCCGCACTGGTTGCACTTACTGGCGTGAAGCTTGAACATGGAGTTTCGCTCTCTCCACAGTTGTGCCAAACCAGGCGTGACAGGCGTGTATCTTGCCGGCTCCACGTGGAAAAGATGCCGCAGTCTCAAGTATTTCAGGTAGCTGGGGAGCATTTTCTTCGACTGTAGATAGCCCAGCACACCGTGATGGTCTCTCACCTTCTCTATAGCCTTTGTTACCTTGAGCAGAATAACATCTACTCCGTCACCGTAGCCAGCCACCAGTAGCGTATCCCCTGCCTTGGCCTGTTCCAGAGCAGCCACCAATAGCATCAACGGGAAAGCAGTTCCGGTATTACCCATTTCATTGAACAGAGGGCTTTGCACCTGAGTCTTGGTATCGAATTTCAAGGCTCCAGCAATGCCTCCATGTGTTCTGGCATCGGGAGCATTGTAGACCAGCTTGGTAATGTCCGCTGGCGTAACCCCGAACTTCTTCATGGCGGCAGAGATGACCTTTTGCATCATCGGCTGATAGCCTTCTGCCAGAGTAAACCGGTCACTCCAGCTATGGACAAACTTGTCAGTGGCCGGGCGCCACAGGTCGGTGAAATCGCTGGTTTCGGTGTAATAATCCTCTATGCTGGCAATTACATTGGTATCTCCCAGCAATAGAGCAGCTGCGCCATCGCCCATATTGGCTTCCTGCGGTGATGTTGGCCACCCCAGGCGCATATCAGAAGCCGACACCATAACCTTCTTGGCTGAGCCCGCCTTTATAGTATCCGCAGCCAGTATCAGCGCTGTCGTTCCTGCTCTCAAAGAGGAGGTGATGTCGGCTGTGGTAGTGTTGTCGCCAAAATCGAGGGCCGAGGCCGCCACAGCGGCCAACTGCTTCTCTGCAAAGGGCGAGCTTACCGTGGTGCTGTACAAACCGTCAATCGTCTCGCGGTCAATACCCTTTGTGCAGTCAAGGATAGCATCCACTGCCATAGTCAGGGCATCCTCATCAGCACCGGCTACAGAGCGCTCTCCTGCCCCCCCGGCACCCATCAACTTTCCTATTTCCTCTCGGGTTAGTCTATAAAGGGGCACATATGCGCCGTAAGAACAGATACCTACCATACTCCCTCCTTTAGCTTAAATTCTGCTTGTCACGGAACATATCAAAGGTAGTACCGTGGAAACCATCAAGATGGTACTAAATTAGCCAGCCGCCTGTCAAATCCTGTTCATACCAACTAAAATCGACGATTACCCTCTTCTTCTCCTAGGTAGGAAGCCTCATTGTAACCCGGGGTCAGGTGCAGCACTTGACTCGCCTGAGGTTCCTGCCCTATATCGGGGGGATTTCAAATTGCCACTTTCGTGCCGCCAGATAGGGTTATATCTCCTCTGGCATTGTGGAGCCCTGCTCCAAGCGGGTTAGCATCACCCTTCTTTCCCCACGCCTTTTTCTTCTCGGAGGCAAAGCCTTTAGTGCCTGGGATAACCTGGTCAGCCTCTCTTGAAGTTGTTTCTCCTCTATCTCCACCACCACCCCATCTACCCCTGCTTCCCATAGGGATCGAATTTCTTTATCGGTTAGCTCTTGCTGAGTAGCCACCAATAGCGGTTTATCTACCAGACCAGCCAGCCATTGGCAATACATTAGGTCAGAAATAGTGAGAACCTCTCCTTTCCCTTTAACCTCCAGAAGTACCACCTCCATTGGGAGTTCGTTGATGGCGCTTATCAAGCTCTCATCCTGGGGGAGATTTACTTTCAATACCTTGCCTAACTCTTCCTCCTGAAGCAGTATTGCCGGAGCTGTAGAAGCCTCGAAGATAAGGAAATCTCCCCCGGCTTCCTTTAATTGTTTCATCCCCTCCTCAGTCATTGCCTCAGGCCATAAGCCACAGGGGATATCCCCGACGCTA
>CAZNKW010000008.1:0-4175 GCA_964573655.1 uncultured Dehalococcoidia bacterium | reverse complement strand
TATGCCACCGAAGGCCACTAGATAGCATAGCGCCCCACTGGCACTGGCGTCAAGCCACGTTTTGTCTCGCAGTTACCCCACTTTGCGGATGGACAATCATCTCGAAGAGTCTTGTCGACCATCGTGACAGGAGTCACGATGCTACAGCTCCCAGGAGACCCCGCCCTTCAGGACGGGGTCTGTCACATAGCGAAGCAGCCAATGGTGGCATTTATGCCACCCCACCTGGCGGGCTGAAGCCCGCGGTTGGTGGTTAGCATGGGTGAGACTCCCCCCGATGAATCGGGGGGTCTCAAGCGCTTGCCTGTGGAAAGTCTTTTAAGGATTTATAAGAAAGCTTTTGGCTTAAAACCATGAAGGGTGAGAGCATTTTAGTGAAAATTGGGTAATTGGGAGATAGTAAGCACCTTGATTACATGGTAAACTGCAATAGTAGACCATTGGAGCAATCGCTATGGCTTGCGATGCCATAATATGTGACTGGAACGGGACAATAATAGAGTATCGGGATGAGAAGCCTATACTGGAGAGCATAGCAACAGACTTATTCAAAGCTTCCATCCCTTTTCACCCCTTTAGAATGGTGCGCATCCTCAAAGCCAGGGGGGAATTAGAGATATTGTACCGGGAGGGACGTCGTGAGGCTGAATTTGATTTTGTCAGGGAGATGTTCAGAATTTACAATGCGAAAATAATAAGCGGCTTGCCGGTTTCCTTCATATGTCACTCGGTTGACAGGTATGCCAAGAGGCAGCAAACCCAGGCTAAGCTCGACCATAGAGTTCTGAGACCAATGAAGGAGTGTCACCAGGGTGGAAAGACCACTGGCATCTTTTCTGCTGGATATAAATACGGCATCGAAAGGATTTTGACAGTGGCCGGGTATAAAGAGCACTTTGATTTTTGCGAGGCTGATTACCTTAAGGAAGAGGGTGGCAGGGCTATTGAATTTGAGCTGAACATCTATAAGAACAAGCCCAGGCTGCTGCTAAAGTTGCTCCGGGATAGAAATATGGATGAAAGCAGAGTGGCGTATGTTGGCGATAGCGAAGACGATGAAGGCTGCTTCGAGATCGTAAGATACCCAGTGGTAGCCTTTCTTGCAGCAGAGGAGCTGAAAGAGAGATATGCCCAAAAATATAAAGCCTTCGTTCCTAAGGATGAAAAGGAATTAGCGAACTACTTCAGGTAGGCATGACACACTCTGGTTGACTGTTAGGGGGCATTTCGATGATTTGTTTGCCTCAGTATCTGGATGCTTGGGTAGGACACTAGTTGTGGCGGAGACATTATAGAATCTTGCGCCGATATGGGCATATTGTTAACATAGAGGACGACGACCCAGCTAGGCGGGTTTGGAGAGAGGGGGTTCGGTAACTTTCTGAGAAAGATAAGCAGGAACTGGCGATAGCCTTTGAGTAAACTTGGGAGGCACTAAAGCCAAGAGGTGCCTAGACAAGAACCTCTGGGCACTCTAAAGTCGTCGGGAAGGAGGTCAACAATGGCAGATTCACGTTCCCTTGTAAGCAGGATGGTGCGCGCTGCCAAGCTGGAGGTTGACCTTTATGGTGAGGTTGAGGCCGATACCACGGCCAATGGGCAAGCACTCCTGGCAGTGCTCATAGCCAGTGTGGCCAGTGGTATCGGAGTGGCCATTGCTGAATTGCTCCTTGAGGAGAGGGCAATATGGTTTCTCTGGGGGCTTCTTATCGGTTTGGTCACGGGTATAGTTGGCTGGTTTGCCTGGTCGTTACTGGCCTACTGGCTGGGCATCACTATATTTAAAGGCCCAGAGACATCAGCTACCTATGGTGAATTACTGCGGACAATTGGTTTCTCAAATTCCCCCAGGGTGCTGAGTTTCCTTTTCTTTGTTCCCTACCTTGGAGGTCTCATCGCTTTTATCGTCTCGGTATGGGCACTGATTGCTGGGGTGATCGCTGTCAAGCAGGCTCTGGACTTGTCGACCTGGCGAGCCATTGGCACCTGCGTTATGGGCTGGATTATCTACACGCTGCTTCAGTCATTGGCCCTGTGGCTAGCGCTGGGAGGCAAAGCCCTGACCTAGAAGGATGCGAAAGCTACTGATGCTGAAGGCAGATTAAGCTGAATGAAGGTTGTTTATCACCCACGATATGAGGAGGTTTACGCCAGCGACCCGGCTGCCAAAGCGGGGCGGATGGAGAGCATCATCAAGGAGATTTCGCCTCATTTTGAAATAGTTATGGCCGAGCCAGCCACTGTGGGCGACATAGGTCTTGTTCATTCGAAGGAGCATATAAAGTATGTCCAAAGGATGGCCCTGACCTATGAGATTGCTTTGTTGGCAGCCGGAGGGGCCATTAAGGCAGCAGAGCTAGCTGCAGAAGGTCAGCCAGCCTTTGCACTGATAAGACCCCCAGGGCATCATGCCAGCCGTGACCACTGCTGGGGATTTTGCTTCTTTAACAATATGGCCATATCAATAGCCAAGCTGAGAAAAGAGGGCAGAATTAAGACAGCGGTGATAGTAGATATAGACCTCCACTTCGGTGACGGCACGGCCGATATCTTTGAGAATATACCGGAGGTAATCTACTTTCATCCCGAGGGCAGAAATAGGCAAGGATTCGTGGATGGGGTCTCCAGATTCCTGGCTCAGATAAAGGCAGATGTAGTGGCAGTCTCTGCAGGTTTCGACAGGCATGAACAGGACTGGGGAGGTTTGCTCAAGACCGAGGATTATAAGACCATTGGCAGGCTGGTGAAGGAATGTGCGGAAAGGGTCTGCCAGGGGAAAAGGTACGGAGTCTTAGAAGGTGGCTACAACCATAGTGTGCTGGGTAGGAACGTAAAAGCTTTGCTAAAGGGGATGAGCTAGTTGCCTTGCCAGTCAGGACTTCAGTGACAGGTATGAGAGCAGCGGCGGTCAGGATATAGCGAATTGAGATAGATAATGCCTTATTGACAAGCCATAAACAAGGTTCTATGGTTATGCTATAATATGGGAAAGTCTCATACGAGGCAGTCCATTCATCGTGGCCTAGTATAGAGAAAGCTCTCTTTTGAGAGCAGAGAGGAGGTAGAACATGAACCATAGTTGGAAAAAGGCAATTGCTTGCGTTCTTGCGTTAGCCTTAATAGCCACGCTTTCCTTTGGTTGCGCTAAGAAAGCTGAGAAGGGGGTGGTTATCACCATTGGCGAACTCACTGACCTTACCGGCCCAGCCTCACCAGCGATTCTCAGTCTTCATTACTGCCTGGAGGACATGGTGCGTTACTACAATGAGGAAGGTCTTATTCCTGGGGTCAAACTAGACATCGTTTCCTGGGATACCCAGTACGATCCTTCCCGGGCTATCCCTGGCTACGACTGGGTTAGGGGAAAGGGGGCAAAGTTAATTATATCTGTTGAGCCCCCAACTGGGGTGGTATTAAAACACTTTGCGGACACGGACCAGTTTCCGATAGCTAGCGTGACCACGAACATGGCCATGATGGAGCCTCCGGGATGGGTTTTTACCATGTCCAGTCCTCACTATAACATGATGAAGACACTGCTCAAATGGATAGCCGAAGAACACTGGGACCAGAACCAGGGAATTGCCAAGGTGGGCATTGTGGGCTGGGAGGAGGTCGTCATCGTGGAGACGTCTGAGGGCATGGCGGACTACTGCCAGGAAAATCAGAACCAGTTTGACTACGTCGGCGCTTATATGACTCCCTTTGGCACCTGGACGTGGACTGCTGAAATAGAGAAGCTGAAAGATTGTGACTACATATGTGCCACGGGCATTATGATGGCTGATTTTATTAACCAGTTTCAAGGCAGGGGATATAGCGCCACCTTCATCGACGTGGGGGTCGCCTCTGCTTACCGAGGTTACCTTGTGGAGAAGTGTGGCTGGGCAGCCCTGGACGGGACCTTGAGCGCCAACGTGTCCCTCTATCGGGACCAATCAACCCCTATGGTGGAACAAGCCAAAGCGGTTCTTCAGAGATACCACCCTGATCAAGTTGATGCCATCCTGGATGAGGGTTTGTCCTACACAGGCGGATGGCACAATTTGACTGCTGCCTTCGAGATTTTGAAGCAGGCCATCGAAGAGGTGGGAGCGGAAAACTTTGACGGTCAGGCCTTCTATAATGCAGCGGTGGAGTACAGGACAACGAGTCCCATATGGGAAGGCTATCCA
>CAZNKW010000007.1:1169-17812 GCA_964573655.1 uncultured Dehalococcoidia bacterium | reverse complement strand
GGTGAACGTACTGGTCATACCAGAGGATGGGGACGCAATAGAAGCAGTGACCTACATTAAGCGGGAACAATCGGAAGAGACGCAACCTTCGCCAGAATACTTAGCGACTATTCGGCGAGGCTACAAAGATTGGGGAATTGGCTAAGCCAGGCGGACTTGGAGGACTGCGTCACCAAGGAGAGAGGGCCTTGTCTCCTATGTTTCAGCGAACAGAGAACAAAAGTCGCCGCTGAAATCTTTCAAGAAGGCATACATATTGGCAACATCGTTTGAGTCTACAGGCGCAGAGAGCTGACTACTCTCCGCTTCCTTTGAATAAGCAACAGCCTCAGATATATCATCCATTCCAACGCGAACAATTCCTGGGATGAGTGTTTGACAACCAAGACAATAGACGGAGATGAACCAATAGTTTTCTCGATGCCCCCTGAAACAAATGTTATCTGGTTGGTAGTGCTGACCACAGGACTCACATTTCATATTTGAGAGCGTCTTGCGGATTGATTCCTTAACCAGCTTGTCGTGTATTGGCATTTTTAGCTCCTCTCTTGGATATTAGTCGTTAAAGCGACAAAAATCCCTCGCCCTAGGGGTGTTTTGCCCTATACCCAAGGTTATCCTCAAACTTCATGCTCTTGGTGTGTTGCTCAACTATTGCTATGCTTTCCCATTTGCCGCGGCACATGATATAATATAGAAGGAATCCTAGTTGCACACTAGAGTTAGAAGGTTTGAGATGAATTGAGAGGCCGGATTTGCATAGTTGCTCCGCTGGGTGTAGAATAATGTAAGAAAGTTACATTAGAAGGAGGAATGAGATTGAAAAACGTTGTTAAGCTCGACGAAAATGAGAAGGCGTGGTTGCTGTTGTCCCGTACCCTTAGAGCTTTGGAAAGAGCCAGAGAGATTGAACTAGAGCGGTTTGACCTTTCACCGATTGAGGCCGCTGTCCTGCACGCTTTGATAACCGCTGATGAGACGGTAATACCGGCGAAGCTCTCGCGCTGGCTGTACAGGGAACCCCACACCATGTCCGGGCTACTGAACCGGATGGAGGATAAAGGCTTGGTGAAGAAGTCAAAGGACTTGGAAAAGAAGAATCTAGTGAGAGTCACATTAACGAAAAAAGGTGAGCAAGCCTTCCATCAGCAATGGGATGCAAGAATTGTTCCCAAGATTACATCTTTCCTCTCCAAAAAAGAACTTGACAACTTGGAAGAGTGTTTGAATAAGTTGGAGGGCAAGGCATTGGGGCTAATCCGAGACCTGCAACCGCTTCCCTATAGACTGTAGACAGATACTGCACAGAGAATCGAAATCCCCTCCCAAAACCAGGCCTAAACTACCGCCCGATAGAGCCTAAAGCTCTCCGCAGACTTTATGCTTCTGGTGTAGTGCTCTACACCAACACGTTACTTGCATCGAGACTCGATTTGATGGTACGATGCAGCTGGCTAGTTGACACTATGAAACGGTTGAAGAAATGGTTGAAGCAGCTACGTGCGGCTATTTATGACCTATTGTTTGAAATTAACAAGGCTCTGGAGAGCTGCGCTGGGTGTGCAGGTGGTATAATCGCTACGGTCATCGCTGTGGTGGTCATTGTTTTGTTTCTTGCAGGCTTATTGTAAGACCTCGTGGCATCTTACTGACTCTCCCATACTATCGCCCTATAAAGCCTAAGGCTATCATCAAACTTCATGCTCCTTGTATAGCGCTCCACCCTTTGCAAGCCCTCAGACTTGCCTCATTCGTGAGGGGAAAAGTGATAAACGAGCTTTCCAGCCTTTTGACTTTGGGGATAAAAGCTTTCGAGGAGTAAGAACCGCCTTATCCAGGCTCAGCTTCATGGCAAATCTCGCGCCTCTCTCAGCTCGATGGAATGGTGTGATTCACAATACTCCTCTGCAGGCAACTCTATCTCAGGTCACCGGGTTTCTTGGGATGGGGGTAGGGATGTCTCCACATGACCTCAGGGCGTGGTACTTGCCAGAGTTGTTGCCGGAGCTGTTCCCCAGCCTTGCGATATACCTGAATAAGTCTGTCCTCTGCGGCATAGTCAAAGGGGTCGCCTACGTTCTTCTCTACTTCTCCACCAGGTGGGGGCGGATTTTCCAAATACCACCTTACCGTTAGCTCTATCGCTTTCTCCACGGGCACTACGTCCCGGTATCCGAGCTGCGTTTTTATCTTGGTGATGTCCATTACTCGATGATATTGAAACAGAAGAGCAGGGGGTTGGGCATCGCTATAGTCAGGGTGGAGCATGTTGAAAGGTATTTCTATGAATTCGAACTGATGATCCATCACTCGTTCAATAAGCCTTATCCATTCATGGTTGGTAAGTATTCTCTCGTCACTTATATTGTATACCTGCCCGGCAGATGCTGCCGGATTATCAACAGCCAGCATTATACCTTGGGCTATGTTCTCCCCATATCCTCTGGAAAGCAAGGTAGTGCCCCCGCCAGGGACAATGAGTTGCCTTCTTCCCTCCCGTATACGCCGGATAATGCTCCACTCTGGAGAAGCAAGATGACGGGGGCCGTAAACTACAGGATAGCGGAAATGGGTGACATTATAATGACCCTCCTGATGAGCTTGCATTACCACTCGCTCTGCTTCTCTTACTCGCTCAGAGAAGTGGTCCACCCCAGAGGCTGCGGCTAAAGGGTCATCCTCTTTGACAGGTACCGGTGAGTCTTCCATCCGTTGCCAGGGAACAGACTCGGTAACTCTCAGCCATCCTTTATATACTGCCAGTGCTCCTCCCACTGAGATCAAACGGGGAGTCCGACCCTTGATAGCCTCAGCTACAAGCCTCAGCCTTCCGTAAATCGCCACCACCAGATCAAAACTCCTCCCCTCCAGAGCCTCCTTCAGGCTTTCCCTCCAGTGAGGATCAGCATGAAGGTGCTTCACCTCGGAGGGCAATTCAGTCTCATGCACCCCGCGATGAAGCATGGTTACCTCATAGCCTCTCTTCAAAAGCCTGTCTATTATGAATGGGCCTGTAGCGCCTGCCCCGCCTACTACCAGTGCCTTCATAATTATTCCCTCCCAGCTTCGAGTTTATCATGTGTCCTAAACCTGTTGCAATCGCTTAGCGGGGGCCTATGTTTTTCAACGCTCCCGCAGTTCTTAGGGTGTCTAATTGTCATTGCGACCCCGATTCATCGGGAGAAGCAATCTCAGAAGGCAATAGTGAGATTGCTTCGCTTCGCTCGCAATGACAGGTAGATTATCAAACACCCCCAATTCTTTTGTTTGCCATAGATACTGCGCTGTGTTAAACTTGCAGCTAGGTGTTAAGAGTCCGCATGTCTGTTCTACTGGAAACCAACCTGCCTCATTCTCTGTTGCATCGAGGGAAGGTGCGGGATAACTACGAGCTAGGTGATAATCTCCTTATAGTAGCCACTGACCGTATCTCCGCCTTTGATGTAGTTTTGCCTTGTGGCATCCCTGATAAGGGGGCAGTGCTTAACCAGATTTCCGCTTTCTGGTTTGAGAAGACTGCCCACCTTATGCCCAATCATCTGATAGAGGTAATCAAGGATATTGGTCAGCTCGAGACTTATCGTCCTGCTGGCTATTCCTACCCTTCCTTTCTGGCTGGTCGTTCCATGATTGTCAGAAGGGCAAAGCGTATTCCTGTGGAATGCGTAGTGCGCGGCTATCTCTCTGGTTCAGCCTGGGCAGAGTATACTCAAAAGGGCACCATCCATGGCCTTCCATCGCCTCCAGGGCTGAAAGAATGCCAGCAAATATCGCCGCCAATATTCACCCCTACCACTAAGGAAGAAAGCGGGCATGACCAGCCCCTCTCAACGGGTGATTTAGCTCAGCTAGTAGGAGAGGCCTTGGCTGAGGAGTTGAAAGATAAGAGCCTGGCTATCTATCGCTTTAGCGAAGAATATGCTCGAACCAGGGGCATTATCATTGCTGATACCAAGCTAGAGTTTGGGGTTATTGATAACCAGGTTATCTTAATTGATGAGCTTCTCACTCCAGACTCCAGCCGATTTTGGGATGCCGATAGCTATAAACTTGACCAACCTCAGCCCAGCTTTGATAAACAAATGGTTCGAGATTGGCTGTTAGCCTCGGGCTGGAATAAGGAACCGCCAGCACCAATGCTCCCGGCTGACCTTATCCAGAAGACCTCGGAGAGGTATCGAGAGGCATATCGAAGATTAACCGGAAAAACTTTACATAAATAGTAGAGGGGGCTATAAATGTATCTAGCCAGGGTTTATATTACACTTAAGCCTACCGTTAATGACCCCCAGGGTCTTACTATTAAAGGAGCGCTACATGACCTTGGGTTCCAGAATGTGAGGAATGTGCGAGCGGGGAAGTATATGGAAATAAGGATAGAGGAAAAAGACTTAAATAAAGCTAAGAGGCAATTACAGGAGATGTGTCGCCAGCTTTTAGCTAACCCAGTGATTGAAAACTTCCGCTTCGATTTAGAACCCGGCAGCTCCTAGCCCTCGATTATCCCTTTAGTGCTGGGCGTCCTACCTTTGATTCGCTCATCAAATTGAGTGGCGCCATCCAGCGCCCGAGCCAGCGCCTTAAAAAGTGCCTCTACCTTGTGATGGTCATTGCTGCCTCTGAACAGTGTAGCATGTAGATTGATGCGGGACTCAGAGGCAAAGGTCTCCAGAAAATGGCAGACCAAATTAGCCGGTAAGTCAGCTATATTTTTCTCATCAAAGGGCACCTCTACCACGGCATATCCCCTCCCCCCGATGTCCACCGCCACCAAGGCTAAGGCATCGTCCATGGGCACCATGGCATGAGCCATCCTCACAATGCCCTGTTTGTCACCCAATGCCTGGTTAAAGACTCGACCGAGGCAAAGCGCAACGTCCTCCACTAAATGATGCGGGTCGGCACCGGTAGCCGAAACCTTAAGGTCAAAGGCTCCATGTTGTGCCAATTGGGCTAAAAGGTGGTCAAACATCCTCATTCCAGTGGTTATCTCAAAGTCACCCTTCCCATCAATGGCGAACTCCAGGTTAACATTAGTCTCCTGGGTCTCACGCTTGATAGTGGCTATTCTCTTTGCCATGTTTATCTTTTCACCTTCACGGTATCCGCTAAAAGTTTTTCCACGATTTCTTTAAAATCCCTCGCCTTTTAGTAAGTCTATGCCTGGTTTCGCCTGAACAAAGGCAATCTGCACACCATGCAACGATTTAGGATGGGCAAAAACGACTTTACCGTCTGAAAAGGCTAGCGGCCTATCGCTGGCAAATTTCACTCCCTTCCCGGCTAAATCTCTCATGTCGTGTTCTATATCAGTAACCTCCAGGGAAATATGATTTACACCTTCTCCTCTGGTTTCCAGGAACCTGGCCACGGGACTGTCAGTTTTTTCCGAGGCCACCAAACTGATATTTGCCTCATTCAGGTGGAACCGGGCACCTTTGAGCCCGGGGTAAGCAAAATGTTCAGGAGGAAGGATTATGGGCTTCACACCTAAAACCTCGGAATACTTTCTAACTGCGGCATCAAGGTCCTTCACCGCTATACCTACGTCAATCAATCGCTTTATCATCCCCTTTTTCTTTAAGCTCTTAGCTCTACAAAGGAAGTACTGACTCTCTCCTAAGACTTTAATAACTAGATAGGGTCTTAGGTAGTAGGCGAGGATTGACCGCTAGGAACCTATCTTTTCAGCCCTATTCCTTCGGCTGAATAAATTCCATTTGCACGCCATGCAGCGATTTGGGGTGCCCGAAGTTGACTATTCCCCCAGAATAGGTCATTGGCTTGTCAGGGCTGACTAACCTCACGCCCTTAGCTGTAAGGTCTTTCATGTCCTTAACAAGGTCAGTACACTGGAGGGAAATTAGGAACACTCCCTCTCCTCTGCTCTCAACGAACTTATAAATGGAGGTCTCCGGGTTATCTGAGGCGATCAGATTGATGCTAACGCCAGCTACATCGAGACTGGCACCCTTCAGCCCGGGGAAAGCGAAATCTTCAGGCTTGGTCCATTTGGGCTTGACACCCAGTATGTCAGAATACTTCTTCACTGCTGCGTCAATGTCCTTTACCGCTATATTTATCCCATAAAGCCGCTTTATCATTCTTACCCCCTTTCTTTTTAGATACTTAGCAGCAGAAGCATTTTAGCAAATTTCCTTAAGGGCTTCAACTAAGGCATCAGTATGCTCAGGCTTTCCCACGCTGATGCGAAGGTAGTCCTTGAGCAGGGGTGTGTCGAAATAGCGGATGAAGATGCCCCTTTGCCCCAGTTCCTGGTAAATCCTTTTTGCCTGTTTATTAAGAACAGAGCAGAGGATGAAATTGGCTTTTGAAGGGAAAGGCTTAAAGAACTCAAGCTCGGCTAATTTAGTAAACAAGCGCTTTCGCTCAGCAACAATAGCCTTGATAGTTTTCTTCAGATGTTTCAGGTCTTTAAGTGACTCTATGGCGGCAATCTGGGCGGCTATATTTACATTATAAGGTGGCTTGATTCTCATCAAGTGCTGGGCGATCTTCTCCGGGAACACACCATAACCCACTCGCAAGCCAGCTATCCCGGCCCACTTGCTGAAGCTGCGCAAAACAATTAAATTCTCATAGTCAGCAACCAGGGGAACCATGGTTTCCCCACTAAATTCATAGTAAGCTTCGTCCACCACTACCACTATCCCTGTTTCCAGCAGCTCCAGAACATCTGGCTGAGGAGTGGTATTCCCAGTAGGATTATTGGGAGAGGCAAGGAATATAAGCTTGGCGCCTTTATCTATAGCTTTCTTCACCTGGGAAACATCTACAGCAAAGTTTTTATCTCGGGGCACCTCGACTACCTTACCACCGCAGGTCTCAGTGCTGAAGGGATACATGCCAAAGGTAGGCACACAGTTAATCACCCTATCCCCAGGCTCGATAAAGAGGCGCAGAATCAAATCAATAAGTTCATCACTACCACTGCCTACCAAGAGGCGGCCAGCAGGCACCCCCACATACCCCTCCAGGGCTTTCCTTAGCTCCCGCTGCTCAGAGTCGGGGTAGATGTGGTAATAAGGGTAGGAGGAGAGAGCTCTCTTTACTTTAGGGGAGCAGCCATAGGGGTTCTCATTTCCATCAAGTTTTATGATCTCTTCAACAGGGACCTCAGTATGCTCACTCAAAACCTCTAGAGGGGCAATGTAGCCATAGGGCTTCATGTTCAGAAGGTGTGCTCTAATAAGCCTTTCCGGACCCTTTCTTGGCTTCAAATGTCTACCTCACTCCTTTCTATCACTCCCACATTCTCTGTGGGAGAGCCTTTCCAGGCTCGATAGCAAAAGCATTACTTCTGTGGCATACCTAGCATAAGCACTTCCAAAGCTAAGCGGGGATTGGCATTCTGCTCCAGCTGCTCATGGGTTACTTGAAGGTGATAGATAAAATCCATGACCTGCCTAGTGCTAAAGTCTCTTGCTTGTTGAAAGAGCATCGATTGCTGGTCAAGGTTGGTGATGGATTTGCCATTCCCACCTTTAATAAGGAGCAAGTCATGCCACCATTGAAGCCACAAGGCAAGCACCTCTTCCACCTCTTCTCGACTTTTGCTAAATTGGGTTGCCAGTTCAGCGGCATAAGCGAAGCGCTGTTTAAGGCTGGCGTGGCTGAGATCGACCAGGGTAGCCAGCCTCCGACTTCTTCCCTCCAGTAGCTCTTCATCCTGCATAGCCAGAAGTGCCCAGCCGAGGCATCCGCCAGATAGCCGGGCAAGAAGCTCTACCCTTTGTTCAGCTACATGGTAATGCTCAGTTAATGTTTCTTTCACCAGGCTGATAGGGAGAGGTCGCAGCTCTACCCTTTGACAGCGGGAAACAATGGTCGGTAGAAGAGCACTCTCCCTGGCAGTAAGCAGAATGAGGAGCACCTGGGGCAAGGGCTCCTCCAGGGTTTTAAGCAGGCAGTTGGCAGCTTCATGAGAGAGAAGCTCAGCTTTATCAAAGATAAATACCTTATGCTTACCCTCATAGGGGGGCAAGCTAGCAGCAGCTTGCATTTCCCTGATCTGCTCAATGCCTATTTCCCTTTTCTCTTCGGAAATCAAGCCTATAATCTGAACATCAGCGTGCTTGTGGGCAGCAATTCGGCGACAGGAGGCGCATTCACCACAGGGGGGAGTGGCTGCTCCACAGTTTACCGCCTGAGCCAGGTTAAGGGCCAGGGTAAGTTTACCTACGTGAGGTGGTCCTACAAAAAGGTAAGCATGGGAAAGCTGCCCCATCTGGATACTGCGCTCCAATAGTGTAATAGCTTTAGGTTGCCCCACTACTTGCCACATGAGTTCAATCTATTTTAGGCTGCTTTCAAAACAGGTCGCATCTAATGAGGTCTTCGCAGGTTTCCCGTCGGCGAATGAGGTGTACCTGCCCCTCCTTAACCAAAATAATCGCCGGTTTAAGGGAAGCATTGTAATTGCTCGCCATGGGAAAGCAATAAGCGCCACAAGCTGGTACAGCCAGGATATCGCCCTCCTCTACCCTGGGAAGGTAAGCGTCTTTAATCAGGATATCTCCTGACTCGCAAAACTTGCCGGCCACAGTTACTTGCTCTATTTCCGCCTTCCCAGCTTTATTAGCCAATAAGGCTTCGTACTTAGCGCCATAAAGAGCAGGACGAATGTTGTCTCCCATCCCACCATCAATGAAAATATATTTACGTATTGCCGGGATTTCCTTTGCGCCTCCTACCCTGTAAAGGGCTATCCCGGCTTGCCCTACGATCCCTCTTCCTGGCTCTACTATAAGTCGTGGTGGGCTTAATTTCAGCTTGCGGCTCTGGTCGAGAAGTGCTGAGGTTATAGCTTCAGCATAATCGCCGGTAGAGGGAGCTGGAAAATCCAGCAGGTATTGAATAGCAAACCCCCCGCCTGGACTGAACTCCTTCAGCTCAAAGCCATGTCTCCTCTTCATTTCAGCAGCAAAGCGAAGCAGAATCTCAATAGCTTCCACATAGGGTTTCACCTCAAAAATGGAAGAGCCCAGGTGAAAGTGCAGCCCCACCAGATTGAGACTGGAGGCAGCTATTGCTTCAGTGACTGCTTCTTCAGCTTGCCCGGTAGCTATGGGGAACCCAAACTTACTATCGAGAACACCTGTGGTAATGTATTTATGAGTGTGGGGATCGACCCCGGGGGAAAGGCGAAGCAGGATATCCTGAGCCTTGCCTCTTTCTTCAGCCAATCTACTCAGCAGGCGAAGTTCATGGAAGTTATCTACCACTATGCGTCCCATCTCCCACTCCAAAGCTAATTTGAGTTCTTCTTCAGTCTTATTGTTGCCGTGGAAGTAGCCCCTCTCTAAAGGGAAGTTGACAGACTTGGCAATGTTGATCTCCCCGGCGGAGACTACATCGAGCCCCAAACCCTCTTCTTGGAAAAGCCTGGCTAAAGCAGGGTTAATGAAGGCTTTGCAGGCGTAGATAACCAGGGTATCGGGATAGCGTTGGCTAAATTCCTGGCGGTATTCGAGGCACTTACTTCGCAAAGTAATCTCATCAAAAATATAAAGGGGAGTAGCGAAAGTAGCGGCTAACTCTACAGTGTCACAGCCACCAACCATGAGGTGGTTCTTCTTGTTCACCCCTGCTGTTTGGGGGAAGAGGGAAAGCTTAAGCGATGTGTCTCTGTGTTTCACTTAATGGTTCAAGATTCCTTACTCGTCCTCTATTCCTAGGTTCACAATATAGTCAACAGCATCTTGTACCGTTACTATCTTTTTGGCATCCTCATCAGGTATCTCTACCTTCCTCACCGGGTTGCTGAATTCCTCCTCCAGCGCCATTATTAACTCCACTAAATCAAGGGAGTCAGCATTGAAGTCCTCCACAAAGGAGGCAGTAGGTGTCACCTCCTCCTCTTTGACTCCTAGCTGTTCTACAATAATCGCTTTTACCCGTTCGAAAACTTTGGCCAATTACATTACCTCCTTTCTCTCTTTTTGACTAGTTAGCTCGGCATAAACCGAGCCTAAAACGCCATTGACAAACTTAGAGGAACTATCACTCCCGAAAGTCTTAGCTAGCTCGACAGCTTCATTGATAGCTACCTTTGCTGGAACCACCTTAAATAAAATCTCATAAACTCCCATCCTTAGGATATTCCTATCCACCACAGCTATTTGCTGTAAGGGCCAAGCTGGAGCAAATCTTCGAATCAACTCATCGATAATCCCCCTGTTTTCTAGCACTTTCAAAACTAACTCCCGGGCAAAGGTAGCCGTTTCTTCAGGTAATGAAGAGCCTTCAACTAACCGATCTAAGGATTCTGTCGAATCATGCCCCGTGCAATCAACCTCAAACAATGCCTGTAAAGCGATTGTTCTCCCCTTCCGTCGGGCGCCTAGCGATGTTTTCGTCATGCCTTTTCTACCACATTGTTGCCAAATAGGAGAAATATTTGGCACTAAGTATAGCAGTCATTCCTTAGCAAGTGAAGATTCCCTACCTTCACCCTCTTTAACCCTTGCCTTTTTGCTGCTTCCAGGCATCTCTGAGCGTGTTGCCTGGAGGTCGTTGGCAGGTCATCCATCATAAATTGAGGATGGAAGGCAAGGAGGGAGTAAGGGATGTCTGGACTGAGAGAAGCAACAAAGGAGGCAATCTTTGACACCTCCTCCGCATCTACATAGCCTGGGACAAGTAAGGTACTGGCTACCAAGAAGGGAGGAGAGTGTCTCTTCGAGATATACCCAGCAAGTAGCTGGAAGTTTTCTAAGGTCCTTTTATTGCTGACGCCGCAGAGGGCAATATGCAATTTCTCGCTCCAGGCTTTGAGGTCAAACTTAATGCAACCGCCGGAGTTCAAGGAAAGGTCAGCCATTTGCCTCAGTAGGGCTGGATGCATTGAGCCATTGGTCTCCCAGCAAAGGCGGAGAATCCTCCTCTTATTTTGCTCTAAAGCTAAGCGGGAGGCACGAAGGGCGTGAGGTAATTGAGGCGTAGGGTCTCCTCCAAAGTAGCAAATGCAAGAGGTATATTCATCAACTTCATGAGCCAGAGTTGAAGCACTGATCTGCCCTTCCCTTCTAGCTGCATAGCGATAATGCCAGTTCTGGCAGAACAAACAATCGAAGGAGCAAGCCTGATAAAAGACAGCCAGGTTCTTATACCCGTGCTCAGCCTCTGGGCGATAGGCAAAATCTGGGTACCCCACTCCTGTACCGCCAGGGCAAACCCAATCAGCTACGCAGTTGGTAGGCAAGGGGTCATAATACCAACTGACATTGGCTCTATCTGCACTGACACCCTGCAGCTTACCTTCCTTATTAGTGCGCAACCCGCAGTAGCTCGCCCCGCCTTGAGGAACATGGCATTCATTGACACACAATTGACAGGCTACTCCCTCCTTGTCTTGAGGTGGTCGACTGGGAAGGGCAAAGGGTCTCCGTGATTCAGCGTGAGCCTCTTCAATTAGTGGCAGGACCTGGTCAAAATCCTGACGAAGGCAATCCGCACACAATCCCAAGGCTCGGGAAATAAGGGAGGATTCACTCCCACAGTGCTTGCATCTGGCCATAGTTTTAGACTTTATGGATTGGATTTCCACCATCTACATCTCGCCTTAGCAGGTAAGATGGAGGGCAGCAATTACCTTGCGAGAGGAGCAGAGTTGATTATAGGTCTGGCATGCTTCACCAGTGGCTTGGGCAATAAGCTCTACTCCATGCTCTGTAAGATAGCGTTGGGTCTCAGACAATACCTCCATCCCCTCTTCATCCCCTGTCCCCACCACTAATACCTCGGGCTTCTCTTGGATAACCTCTTCAATGTCCTCGGTACAAACCAGATGTCCCCTTTTCCTCCACCAGCCATCTTTGACATGGTGAGGAAAGATAATTACATCAGAGGTATATCTCCTTCCGCTAATGGTAACTTGACCACGTCGATAGGAATCAATTTTCATCGCTTTCCTTGCCGCTCTATATTTAGAACTTGGACTTCTTTATCAATCCGCCTGATCAGTCCGGTTAGCACCTGCCCCGGTCCTATCTCAATAAAGGTAGAGACCCCTTCTTCAATCATATATTCTATAGACCTCTGCCACCGAACACAATGGCACAATTGATTTAGCAATTCAGCCTTTACTGCTTCAGCACTAGTTATCGGCTGAGCAGTAGTATTAGCTACAATAGGAACAACAGGGTCACGGAAAGTAGCTCTTGAGACAGCCTGAGACATCCCCTCAGCCGCTGGCTGCATTAAAGGAGAATGAAAAGCCCCACTGACTTGAAGAGGGATGGTTCTCTGGGCACCTTTTGCCTTAGCTAGCTCCATAGCCTGAGTCAAAACTTGAGCAGGTCCGCTGATTACTAGCTGCCCCGGACAATTGATATTGGCAATTTGAGTTTTAGTGCGTTGGCAGACATCGTTTACCGAAGCTTCATCCAGTCCAATAATAGCCACCATTCCCCCTGCGGCCTTCTCCCCTGCCTCTTGCATTAAGCGTCCTCTCTCCCTGGCAAGGTAGAGCGCATCAGCGAAATCTAGCACACGGGCAGCTACTAGAGCCGTATATTCACCTAAACTGTGCCCGGCCACAAAAGTTGGCGCTCTATCCTGAAGCTCTGGACTAGCCCTAAGGTAAGCTATGCTGACTGCCAGTATTGCCGGCTGAGCGTTGACAGTCTGGCGCAGGGTTTCCTCAGGTCCTTCGAAGCAAAGTCGAGAGAGGGGAAAGCCCAAGGTCGAATCGGCTTCCTCAAAGACCTCTCTAGCCCGAGGTGAGCTGGAGTAAAGGTCACGCCCCATGCCTACCCACTGTGCGCCTTGACCTGGGAAGACACAAGCAACTTTCCCTTCCGTCACCACAAGCCTCCATCGATTTCATATTGGCTAAAATTACCAATTGTCGCCTCTGCTTCAGCCATTATTTGGTCAATTATCTCTTTAGCCGTTTTTATCTCTTTTATCAAACCAACACCCTGTCCTGCCATCATTAAGCCAGTGTTCACATACCTTCAACCAGGCCTGAGTAAATCTCTTCGAGGGGGTTACCCCTCTTTTGAAGCAATGCCTCTTTCTTGCAGCCACAAGCTCAGCCGTTGTCAAGAAGACCATTCCGCCCTAAATAATAGGATACTCGATACCTAAAAGCTCACAGACAGGCGTCCTTAGCAAAAGTCCCCTTACTTCTTTTTACTCTTGATCTCAATAACCTCTTCACCCCCATAGCTTCCACAGTTCGGACAAACGCAGTGGCACAGCTTCAGCTTGTGACACTGAGGACAAAGTTCAGTAGCCGGTGAAGTTAAAGATAGATGGCTTCTCCTCTTACCTCGGCGTGCCTTGGCGTATTTCCTCTTTGGTAATGGCGGCATTTTTTCACCTCACCTTTCTATTAAATTCAGATTTTCCAGGTCACTCTGGGACGATTTTGGGGATATGGGTGTGCATTGACAAGCACCTTGGTTAAGATTGGCTCCACATTGGGGACAGAGCCCGGCACAATCAGGACGACACAAGGGCTTCATTGGTATAGCCAGCAAGCCATATTGACGCATTGCCTCACTCAAGTCCAATACATGATGCTCATCTATAGTAAAGGCGGTTGAATCATCAGCTAGGGACAGGGGGATACCGCTAATCACATCAATAGAAGGGAAAAATTCCTCTTCTATCTTAAAGGTTAATGGATAGTCAAAGAAGGTTAGGCAACGGCTACACATCAGATGGCTCTTGCCGGAGAAGACACCCCTAACTAGGATGCCTCTCTCAGTGCGTATCAGCTCCACATCCCCTTGAACATGATACTCTGCCAACTCCTCGAAACTGAGGGTATCATCGATTTTATAGCTGCGACTTGCCCCAGCAGCTTGTTTCAGTAACTGAGCAACGTTAACCTGCATACTCGCTTATTCCTTAAACTCGGTTATGCCACCCCAAACCACTTTATCAGGTAAACCAACCAACTTCCTCTGCTGAACTAATTCCCTGATATTTGATAAGGTGGCATTAACCTCAGGAGTGATAAATACCCACTCCTTCCCTGAGGGTATCCAGTAAGGGGAATTGATGCGCACCACTTTCAATTCCTTAAGGTTCAGGTAAATGCCAAATTTCTCACGCTGCATCCAAACTCCTTTTTATTTTCTCTAATTTTAGCATAACCTCTTGTATGACCTGGTCTGGTGTAGAGGTGCCAGTGGTTACCCCAACCAAGCCTCTTCCCTTCAGCCAACTATCTTCAATTTCTGCCGCCATTTCAACATGATGCGTTTCTACTCCGGTAGAAGAGCATACCTCAGCTAGGCAACGCGTATTGGCACTGTTCCACCCCCCCACCACTATCATTAGGTTTACCTTCCTAGCTAACTCCAGTGCGGTTGCCTGGCGCCTTTTGCAGACATCACACAGAGTATTGACAATGCGCAATTCCCCAATCCGGGGGAGGAACAGACTAACAAAGGTATTCGCGAAATCTGCAAATTGGTCCGGATTTCGGGTGGTTTGAGAAAGAAGGCCTAGATATCGAGGCAACCTGTCAAACTTCGAAATCATCTCAGCGTTCAGGGTAGCTATCCCCCTCTCCCCAGCCCAGCCAAGCATTCCCTTCACCTCAGGGTGGTCTGGATCACCAAATATGATTACCCCGAAACCTTTTTCCGATAGCTCCTTTACAGTTAGCTGCGCCCTTCGAACAATAGGGCAAGTAGTATCAATTATCCCCAGCATTCTTGCTTTAAGCTCTTCTACTACTTGAGGAGGCACACCGTGGGAAGGGATAACCACCACGTTACCTCGCACATGATCCAGGTTTTCCACCACTCTAACGCCGAGTCTGCAGAGGTTATCCACCATTTGCTGATTATGCACCATACGACCTAAGGTTTCTATCTCTCCGTATTCTCGAAGGGCCTTCTCTAAAATTTTTAGAGCCCTCTTCACTCCAAAGCAAAATCCTGTTTCCTTAGCTTTTTTAATCTGCATTGCCTGATCCCCAATTTAAACACACTAAACTTAGCCTTCGGCCCCCAACTTTAGGATTGAATCTTCCAAAAACTCAGTTATTTCCTTCTTGGGGAGTTCTCCTAAGTCTAACGGCTCTCCAATCTTTAGCTGGGTTTGCCTCCAAAAGCGAGGGCAAGGAAACTTGAAGGAAAAACTATTAGGAACAACCCTTTCCCCTCCCTCCGTCCAGACTGGCAGAATCTTAGCTTTGGTATTGAACGCTAACCAGCCGATCCCTGGCTTAAATCTTCTTAGTACTTTATTATTATCCCTTAAATCAACCTCTGATAAGCTTTTCACCACGTCTACTTTCCCCCCTCTGATTATCTTAAACTCCTCACCCTTGAACGTTCTTCCCCCTTCTGGGGCTAAAATCAGGATTTTGCCTTCAAACAATTTCTCCCGCATCCGCCTTAGAGCTCTTACTTCTCCCTTCGGGTTTCCCCTCTCCATGGGAATGCAAACCACTCTAAAAAGGGAAAACCACCATTTATCATGGTAGTTTTTCTTGTCAGGGATAGAAAAGGGGACAAATCTTAATGAAAAAAGATACCAAGGGAAGAATAGGAAGGGTAACAAAGCTGGCTCCCATAGTGAAGGATGGTTATGAATCAAGATCAATCCTTTGTCCTTAGGGTCCAACTTTCTCTGCTGATAGCCCTCAACCTTGACCCTTCTAGTTACGCGGAGAAGCCAAAGGAGTAAACCACCGAAAAGCCCAATGCTCCAGGCAACTGCAAAAAGCCTAATTTTTTCCTTCAACTTTTAGCCTTTATCCCGATGTCTTTTAGTGTCATTGCGAGAAGCGAAAACAAGGCAATTTGCTTTACCTGTCTTTGAACTCAGGTAACCTCTTTTCAGCAAAAGCTTTGATTGCCTCTTTGAAATCTTGCGAAGAGGTAGCTATGGTGACACAGGCCATGGCAAAGGCCAGAGCCGTTTCCAAGTCCATCCCCAGCCCCTTGTATACCATTAGTTTAGACAATCTGTAAGCAATCGGGGAGCCTCGGGCTATCTTTTGGGCTAGTTTTGCTGTCTCCTCCTCCAGTTGCTCAGCAGGCACCAGTCTATTCAACAGACCTATTCTATAGGCTTCCTCAGCATCACAAGGATCACCGGTGAAGATATACTCCAGAGCTTTGCCCAAGCCCATAACCCTGGGCATCAGCCAAGCTCCACCGCTATCTGGAGGAAGCCCGGCCGTAGTATAGCCTATCATGAACCTTGCCCTTGGTGAACCTATCCGCATATCACAAGTCAAAGCCAGGTCTAAGCCAAAGCCAGCAGCCACCCCATTCACTACCGCAATAGTCGGCTTATCCAGGTTCTGTAGTCCCAGGATGACATATCTCTGCGGCTTTGGTGGAATCTTCCCCTTCTTCACCACTCTTTCAGCCTCTGGCCACACCTTTAGGTCCTCAATGGCGATCTCTCCAGTTCTCACCTTTTCGTAGTTGAAATCTCCCCCAACACAGAAGGCACGACCAGCTCCCTTGATGACCAATACCCTTATCTCTTCGTCCTGAGATACTTCCCCTACAGCCTCAACAAGCTCATTTGCCATTTCTTCACTTAAAGCATTGTAGGCCTCAGGACGGTTTAGGGTAATAGTGGCAATTCGGTCTTTCTTTTCCAAGACGATAGTCTGGAATGCCATGACTCCTCCTTTAATT
>CAZNKW010000007.1:0-1069 GCA_964573655.1 uncultured Dehalococcoidia bacterium | reverse complement strand
AGCTCAGCGCTTTCTGGGGGATAGACCTCAGCAGCTCCCCAGAGAGGGAAAATATTGAATCTTTTCAACCTTAGCCTCAAGGCGAAGGATTCGGCCAGGTTAGGGTATTCGGTGGCTATGCGTATCGTTTCCACTTTGCTCTTCAATTCCTCTATTGACGCTACCTTGACTGATCTACTTGCAGCTACACATAAATCGCTCTCGCCATACCCTAGGTCTCGCACTTTGACCAAGGCACTGCTAGGATATTTAGCCAGAAGCTCTTCAACCCAATCCAGTCCACAGATTCCCAAATCGTAGTTCCCCACCGCCACCTGAATAGGTATATCTCTCTCATGGAATATTTTTGAGAAGAGGTCAGGGAAGTTGCTACATTGAGGTCGATAGAAGCGAGAGTGCTCATTGTAGCCACTAAGCTCCAGCCCAGACTTTTGGAGGAAGATATTAGTCCAGGGAAGGAGACGTCCCTTAGGAAGGGCTAGCTTTAGTTGCATTTGCTGGCCTGTAGTATGCCTAGGATATCAGTTGGTGAATTTGCTTCCATAATCTTGCCGCTGGCTTGATCAGTCAAAAGAAAGGCAGGCTTCTCCTCCGTACCCTGAATCGAGAGGACCCATTGATGCTCGCTTCCCCCCTCGTAACCCTGGTCAAGCTCAGCCACATACCCAGCTTTGCGGAGCAAGCTGGCGATCTCGAAGCAAACCTTTTCTCCTTTGACCGTATTAACCTCGCCTCGAACCAAAACCCTTGGGGTAGTATCCTGCCAATCCTCAACAAAGTCCATAAACCGATCAACATGAAGAGCGAAGCCGGAGGCAGAGACATCGCCTCCACCTAAGAGCGGGATCAAATCGTTGTACCTCCCCCCTCCTCCCACCTCGTGCCTCCCGAGATAGAGTCGGAAAATGACCCCAGTATAGTACTCAAACCCCTTGCCTGAGGCAATATCAATTTGGTATTCACACCCTAGCTCACTCAGGAGCTGAGCAATAGTCACAAAGTCCTCCATACTTGCCTCAAGGTTAGGGAATACTTGCACTAGAGAAGCCTTTAGGTTCTGTAGGAAACC
>CAZNKW010000006.1:0-17871 GCA_964573655.1 uncultured Dehalococcoidia bacterium | reverse complement strand
CAGCCTCCAGTTTCTCTCGGAGTCGAGAACCGAATTTCTCTTCGAGCTGGGCCAGTGTTTCATCTACGTTGTCAGCTTGCAAAGTGACGCTATTTGTGCCAAGACGGAGACGCCAGAGACTGTAAAAACGTAATGTAACTAATGCCATTTCCTCTACCTTGTCAGTTCAATTCTGTCAATAGTACATTCCGTGGCATCCACCAAGAGGATTTGGTTGCGCATAGGTGTACCGACTCCGGTGATGATTTTGACTATCTCCTGAACTTGCAATGCGGCAATCATTGCAGGTATGGCTGAAGGATTACCGATTCTAGTCTCTATACCCTGTTCGGGCATGGTATTGGAGGATGACCCATAAAGCGAAGACAGACCCATATCTTCAGGAAAGATAGTCATGAGCTGACCGCCGAAGCCGGCTATCGAGGCATAGACATAGGGTATTGCCAGGTCACGACAAGTATGCTCAACCGCAAACCGTGACGGCAGATTATCAAGCCCATCAGCTACTACCTGGGCACCGGCAAGAAGCTTTGGAGCATTCTCCTTGGTCAACTTTTTCAGAAACGTAGTGACTGTAATCGCTGAATTTATCTCCCCGGCTCTTTTTGCTGCAACGGTGACTTTGTATTCGCCCAGATTTCTTTCTGTGGACATAATCTGCCTGTTCAAATTCCGCTCAGTGAAGCGGGCATTATCGATAATAATCAAATGGCCTACTCCTTGTCTGGCCAATAACTCTATAATGGTGCCACCTAATCCCCCCGCTCCTACCACGGCCACGGTTGATTGCAATAGCTTAATTTGCCCATCCAGGCCAATTGTGCCTATATTCCGGAGATATCGCTGGGGGACAATCCCCTGCCTCAACGCTGTTATTTCCACCTCTTTGGCCGATATTCCTTGCGAATTGGCGATGGACGCCGCTGTTTTCAGGCTGATAACAGGATGTCTTCTCCCATCTGGGGCAAGATATGCCTCTGCTGATTCCGCAATGTATCGGGCAATATCTTTGTTGGCTGTGTTGCTTTCCACAAGAATGCCCTTATTTTTCAAGTTACACTGTCTTTGCACTAAACGTCATCAGTAAATCTAAAAATATAATAGCAAAATACGACAAATTTGACACTATGGCGGAGTGAGTCATGATTCTTGTCACCCAAAATAGCGTGGTTGCCTCAGAAAAACTGTTACCAGAAGGAGGCGCCATGACGAGAGCCAGTATACAGGAATACATCAAAGCAGTACGATGGCGGTATCTGCTGGGAATAAAGAAAGATCAAGGATAATATTTGGACGAATTCACCAAAGTAACCGAGTGTCATCGCAAGGCTGTAATTCGCCTGCTGCATCAGGTGAATAAGGTTAGCACCCTGAAGAAACGCGGGCGTCTTATGCAGTACAGTGTGGCTGTGGTTAGGGTACTGCGGCTAGTCTGGGAGGTCACTGACCGTCTATGTTCCAAGCAGCTGAAGCCGTTTTCACCGTAACTGACCAAAGTCTTCAGGAGACATGGTGCAATCAGCGTGTCAGTCAGGGTCGACGCTCAGCTTTGTCATACGAGCCCTTCGACCATCGACTGTCTACTTCGTCTTCGTCCCTGGCGGTGGCTTGATGGGCTGCGTTCCTTTGGCACTACCAAGCCCGGTGGCTTTATTAAGAATTCCATTGCTATCTGAACCTTTGCCGACTGGCAGGGAAGGCATCCTGGTTTTCTTGAGGCTGACCTAATGTCCCACTGTGGCGAGAGTATCGAGGGCTTCTACCTAAATACCCTATCTACGATGGACGTTGCCACGGGATGGTCTGGGTGTGTTGGGGTGTGGAGAAGAGGGCAGGAACGTGTGAGTGGTGTAGTCCATAATCTCCGCCAGAGCCTACCCCCTGGGACTGGACTCGGACAATGGCAGTGAGTTTATCAATCATCACCTTTATGCTTACTGCCAGCGGGAGCAGATCACGTTTAGCCGCTCTCGACGATGTAAGAAAGATGATGGCTGCCACGTAGAGCAAAAGAATTGGTAAATGGTGCGGCGGTTAATAGGTTATGATGGCTATAAGTCCAGAACAGCTTTGGAAGCACTGAACCGGGACTAAAGTCTGTCCGGTAACACTTTATTTATGTTGAGGCAATACGGCCCTATCACTCAATTTACTGACGTTTTTACCAATCCGACGAAAATCTTGAAAGAATCTCAGAAAACACTTGATGGTGCGGGGGAGGTGATATATAGTACGAAATAAGATTTTAGAAAAACTAAACTGTTACCAAGGAGGAGGTGTAAGATGCCGACAATTGATGATTTTCTTCGACCCGAATGGATACCGGAAATAGTACTCGAGGCAGGCAAGGTCATCAGGCAATGGGGCGAGGCAAGATATATGCCTGTCAGGCGGCAAATTGACGAAGATTGGAAGGAGCATAAGCTTGTCAAGCCGCTGATGAAAGAGGTGCTCGTCGACCTCGGATTGAGCAAGGCTTTTTGGCCTGCTGAAGTTGGTGGTACAGATATTCCCAATGCCGCCACCTTCGCAGTAGTTGCTGCGGAAGAGCTGGCAAGATTAGATTCCGGCTTCGCTGTGGCGGTGGCTATTAGTGCTGGATGGCCCATGTTGCCGATTATACTGCGACCGCATCGCAATATGGAGCTTTGCTATGAGTTCGGCCCGAAGTTCTGTGGTAATGAATTATATACGTGCTGTTGCGCCATGACTGAGCTTCAAGGCGGCTCAGACGTAGAGAATATAGAGTTCATGCATGGAAAAACTATACGAACCTCGGCAAGGCTTGAGGATGGTGATTGGATAATCAATGGTCACAAGATATGGCCATCGTCTTCGAACGCCGATTTATTCGGTGTAGCCTGTTCAACAAATCCCGGCTCATCAAACGAGCAGGATTTTGCCTTTATTTATGTTCCCTCAGATGTGCCAGGGATCACAATCGGAGCACCATATCAGAAAGCCGGCATGGCAGCAGATTATAATGGTGATGTCTGGTTTGACAACGTTAAAATTCCAAAGAGATACCGCGCACATGGACCTGGCGACGATGCCAAATATTTCAGGGAGATTCTCACCTATGGCGCTGCCTGCGGGGCTGCTTTTGCACTTGGGCCGATGAAGAATACCTATGAAATCATCAAGAAATGGGCTTCCGATAGATTTGTCGCTGGTAAGCTTCTTAAAGAGCATAGCATCAATGCCGCAGTCTTGGCAGAAATTGCCATTAATATTGAGGCCTCGTCGGCGATGCTACATATGGTGGCAAGACAGATAGATTATCCTGATATCTACGGGCTGATGCCATGGGATAAAGCAATGCTGGCGAGGGCCAGGGCAGTCTCTTTATTCGTGACCGATGCGGCAGTTAGTGTAACCAGCAGGGCAATGGAGCTTATGGGTTCCTATGGCTACGCCCGGCAGTACGATTTAGAGAAGCACTGGCGCGATGTCAAGATGACAACTCTGTGGATGGGAAGTAGACAACTTGACCTTATCGAAGTCGCCAGATACTGGTATGATATTGAGACATTGTGATTTACAAGATGCTACGATAAGCCAGTCCAGGGGATATTGAAGTGGGTATCTTGAAAGGGAACTAATTAAGGATAGCTGTAGTCGGGGTGAAGAAGGGAGAGGAACTCGATGGTCTCGGCACGATGCTCAAGGAGATCATGGATACACACCTTAAGGACCCCCAGGAAATGCAAGAGCATTGATAAGCTGCAGGGAAGTGTAGTCATCAAGGAGTCGACGTCAGGCGTAGCCGCTGCACTACATCTCGATCAAGGCAAACTTGAGCCGCAGCATGATGCCATAGCCAAGCCGACGGCGTATATGGAAGCCGGGTTTGAGAATCTGGCATATATTAGCTCCGGCCGAATTAGCCCCATAATGGCCTTGCTCACCAGAAAAGTTAAAGCGAGGGGTAATCTCTTGATACTAATGAAGATTGCACCACTGATGGTGCTAAAAGACTAAAACTATACAGAGTGGGAAAATGGCGAAGGTAATTGTTTCTACCGGAAGAGGGGGCACTGGAAAGTCAACCTTTTCGGCTATTATTAGCAAATACAGGCGAAAGGGAGCTTATTTTGAAATGAGTTAAGAACGTGTGCGTTTGTCCAAGGATCGCAAGGTTTGAGGACTCAAACCTAGACCCCGTCATCTATTGCAGGGGGAGATACTTCATGAAGAGGGAGGTTAAGAATGTGTAGATACTGTGTGGAATATGGAGGTGGTACCAAGTGGTATCTTAATCCCGATAATTACCGGGATGAGCTTTATACGAAGGGGATTCATGAATCTACTACAAGGATGCTTGGCGGTGTAATGAAAAACACCTTTGAGGTAGGCGCCATGTCAAATGTTGATTTGATGGCGCCGGACTTGTATTATTCAGGCAACCTGAGCATAGCTTTGGAGCAGGTGACTGCTCATGGTGGACAAATCGTTCCTTTAGAGGACGCTCTCAAGATAATAGACCTTTGTCATGGACCTTTTTTGCTGGCGCACTGTGCCTGTCGTAGGTATTTTGGCCGGAAGGATGTTATTCGCTGTCTGTATTTCTGGCCCACAGTCGAAACATCCCTAAAAGAAAGGCCTTGGGAGAAGGACTCAAGGGTTATCTCTAAGGAAGAAGCAAGAAAGTTCGAGAGGGAATGCGATAAGAAAGGGTTTTTGCATTCGATCTGGCACGCTGGTGTTGATTCCGATGGAATTCCTCCCATAGTTATCTGTCATTGTACGGCTACGGATTGCATACCTACAAAGTTCAGATTGTCCTACGGGGTGATGAACGGTCAGCGCAAGGGAGAGTATGTATCCGTTGCCGACCCATTGAAGTGCCAGAAGGGTTGTAAGGACTATCCAGTCTGCATGCCGCGTTGTCAGTTTGGGGCAATGCGATATTCTCCTGTAGATCGCCTGTTGTACATCGACCCTCAAAACTGTTTTGGCTGCGGATTATGCCGCTCCGCTTGTCCGCATGGAGCGATAAAGCTGGTGGATCGATTGTCGTTCCCTTCTTTGGTGGACAACTGGTGACGTAGAGGGAGAATTTGGGCGAAAGGAGACGTGAAATGGAATATAGACACATAACACCGAGGCCAGTTATCACCGTGGATGAAGCGGCATGTGGAAATGCCGTATTATGTCTAAAGTGTGTCAAGGCTTGCTTGGATGCTGGCCCTAACTGTATTGGCTTTATCAATACTACACCTCCTCCGGTGGGAGAAAATGCTCCCCAAAGGTTAGAGGATATACCGCACAGCATAATTTTTTCTGGCATGGTAAACTGCAATGGTTGTGGGAAGTGCATAGACGTGTGCCCCAAAGGAGCCCTCACTTTACAGATGCCTGAACCGCAGGCGCCGGCAGCCAGGGTTCAGCATGCAGACGTTGTCTTTTGTGGCACTCTCAGGGATGGTACAAAAGTATTCCCTAGAGACTGAACTTTGTGGGATCAAATCTTAGCAGATGAAGCGAACTCTATGAGACGGGCGGTCTGCAATTAGCATATTGAAACTGCAAGAGGCGAGGGATATCGTGATTAAGACAAAACAACTTCGGCTTGTAGCTGGAGCCTATCTATCTGGTATGGGTTATTACGTGGAGATACTGCCGGAGATGCCTAATACAGACGTTAAACCAGATGTCATAGGGATAAAGCCTAAATTACAGGATGTGAAACTTCGCTTAGAAAAAGGAGGAGCGCCGGCTGGAATCCTGTACTTATTAAGGGATAATGAGTGGGTAACCACGGAGTCCATAGTGGAAAGGACTGGATTTCACGAAGATTTTGTTATCGCTGTGTTGCGCGATAGCGAGGAAGACGGTTGGGTTCAAAGCAAAAATGAATCAAATGGTAAAGTCTGTTGGAAACTCCTTAGTTATCGGTTACCGGCTGATGAATGTGTTATGATGTGTTGTGGTGCTGAGACTCCCCTGGGGGCATTAGGTGCCTTGGAGAAGTTGAAAGGCTGTTTCAACAGAGGGTATCTGTTATTTCCGTATCATGTAGCCGGAGAGTTTCTGAATGAATGTCTTCAAAAGAATATAGGTGTTCTGGTCTTTGATGAAAGGATTGCCTGTTTTGTGGAGGCGCTGGCAGCCAAGTATTTTGAGATTGAAAATTTTAAAGTCTATTCTTCAATCTGTGAGAAGATAGTGGTTGATAACTGTGCTTTCCGCTCCGGCCAATTGTGGTGAATATTTTTGATTGCATTTATTGACTTTCAGAAGTCTGAAGTAAATTGAAACGGGGAGGTGAGAACAGTTATAGGGCAGATGGTGATTAACCAAAAATGCTTATGGAGGGCAAAATTCAAAAAGAAGGAGGTTTAGAAAATGGCTATTTTGTTTGGGACACAAGAGTGGCTGGATGCACTGAAAAAGGCGCTGGAGACTAGCCAGGCGTACAAAGAGGCAGCGAAGAAGTGGGAAGGAGATATCTACTTTATCGTGGAGCCTGATGCATCGTACAAAAACAGGCTCATCCTGTACCTTGACTTGTGGCATGGCAAATGCCGCGAGGCTCGCGTGATTACGGACGAAAATGAGAAGTCTCCGAAATACCGCATATTTGGACCGTTCACCAACTGGAAACAAATACTAAACAAAAAGGTTGACCCGGTCCAGTCTATGATGACCGGCAAGATCAAGGTCAAAGGTGATATGGCCCAAATCATGAAGATGCCCAGGGCAGCCGTGGAACTGGTCAACTGCGCGACTGCATTTGAGGCCGTATTCCCTGATTAGACATTGCTATGGTGTGAAGTCACAAGTAGGGTGATAACAACTGTTGTCTGTTGACATGATGTTGCTATAGAAATATAACCAGCTCATGGAGAGGAGATAGCTATGTGGTACTTCGTGGTTCCTAAGGTAGTTTTTGGGCCAGATGCACTGAGCCACCTGGCTGAATTGAAGGGGAAATCGGCGTTCATCGTTACCGATAAGAACATTGTGAAGCTGGGTTTTGTTGACAAGGTCAAAGAACAGCTTGCCCAAGCGGGGATACAAGCCACTGTCTTTGATGAGGTTGAGCCCGACCCGTCGCTGCAGACGGTACAGAAGGGTGTGGCTCTGATGAACCGGTATGGACCGGATTTGGTTGTTGCTGTGGGTGGGGGCTCGGTTATGGACGCAGCTAAGGCGATGAGGGTGGAGTATGAAAGGCCAGACATAAAGCCAGAGGAGATAAACCCATTTATTACGGACTTCGGCTTGGGTACCAAGTGCAAGCTTGTTTGCGTTGCCACAACTTCGGGCGCGGGTGCTGAGGCAACTTTTGCGGTCGTGCTCACCGATACGGCTGACCAGAGAAAGCTGAGCCTTATTAACCGGGAGATCCTCCCTGATATCGCTATCGTGGATCCAGAACTGGCACGGGCAATGCCCCCTCAAATCACAGCAGACACAGGCATGGATGTGCTGACCCACGCAATCGAAGGATATACCTGTACCTGGAAGAACGACTTCACAGACGGTCTCTGTATCAAAGCTATCCAGCTTGTTTTCCAGTATCTTCCTAGAGCGGTGAAAGACGGGAATGACATGGAAGCCAGGGAAAAGATGCATAATGCAGCCTGTATCGCAGGTATCGGTTTCATCAATGCACTGGCAGCTATGGCTCACTGTGCAGGTCATTCTCTGGGTGCTGTTTTTCATACGCCGCACGGTAGAGCGGTGGGATTATTTCTGCCATACACCATCGAGTTCATCGGTGAAGTTCGCCAAGAACTTTGGGCAGAGATAGCTTACGCTATCAAACTGGAAATACCTAAAGAAAAAAGGGCAGCAGCAATTTTAGCCCAAGCTATACGAAGACTGGCTCACGACATCAATCAACCATTGAGCATTAAAGAAACGGGTATTCCATTGGGCAGCTTTAACAAGGCCATGGAGAAGCTAATAGACAATGTCATGGCCGATGGCTCACTGATTGCTTCTGCCAGAACGCCCAGTGCTGCCGAAACCGAGAGATTCTTCGGCTACACATACGAAGGAAAAAGTATAGATTTTTAGCTTTGCAGGAGCCGCTGTGCTAACTTCAAGAGATTTCGGGGGAACCATAAGGAGGTAAGGAAAATGCCACGTTTCATAGTTGTTCATACGACACCGTTCACTGAGGAGGAGTTGATTGCACGCGCCAAGGCCGCCGCCAATCACCTGCCAAAAGGCGTCTCCTGGAGGTGTAGTTACTGCGATTTCCCTGGGAAAAAGCACTTCTGTGAGTGGGAGGCACCCGATGAGAAGGTATTGAGACGAGTCCTCCAGTTAACGCAGACGCCGTTTGATACAATCCACCGTGTGCGGCGACTCAATGCTGTCAAAGCAAAATTTGAGAAATGAAAAAGCCCATTTTCGGGGCACGTGCGAGAAAACAGAAGGAGGAAACATGTTCGGTTACATGGGGCAAATACTGAGGGTTGATTTGACAAATGGCAAGGTATCAGAAGAGGGTCTTAAAGAGGCTGACCTGAGGATGTTCCTGGGAGGGAGTGGACTGGCAACAAAATACCTTTTCGACGAAGTGCCCAAAGGGGCTGACCCACTTGGACCCGACAATAAGCTTATTTTTATGACCGGGCCCCTGACTGGCACAGAATCACCAAGCGCCGGAAGATATTGTGTAGTTACCAGGTCGCCTCTAACCGGTTTGTGGGGGGAGGCGAACTCGGGGGGTACCTGGGGAGTGTACCTGAAAAACTCAGGTTTCGACGGGATTATCTTCAAGGGCATATCACCCAAGCCGGTTTACCTGGTAATAGATGACGGCAAAGCCGAACTCAGAAACGCCAAGCACCTCTGGGGCAAAGGTGTTGGTGAAACATACAGGGTAATTAGGGAAGAACTGGGTGAGGACTTTAATGTTGCCTGCATTGGCATAGCCGGTGAGAACTTGGTCAAATATGCCGGTATTTTCAACGATGTTCACCGGCCTGCCGGCAGATGTGGTGTTGGGACAGTAATGGGGTCGAAACGTCTGAAGGCAGTGGCTGCCAGAGGGACACAGGAGATTAAAATAGCCAACAAAGATGTCTTCAGCCAAATCTCGAAGAGGAACCGTGACTTGGTTAATGAAAGCCTGCTGAAGATTACCCTCGAGACCTTCGGGACAGCCATGGTCACCGATTTGGTAAACGTCAGGGGAGGGTTTCCTACCAGGAACTGGCAGACCGGCGTTGTTCCGGATATAGACAAAATAAGCGGAATCGCGCTGGAAAGCACGCTCCTGGTGGACAGGAAGCATTGCTACTCCTGTCCCATTAGCTGCTGCCGGGTAAGCGTGGTCAAGAGCGGTCCTTATGCCTGTAAGGGTGAGGGACCTGAATATGAAACAATCGGTGCCTTCGGTGCCATGTGCGCGCTGGAAAAGCTTGAAGCAGTGACACTGGCGCATAACCTGTGCGATGACTACGGGCTAGATGTAATCTCTACCGGGAGCACAATAGCCTTTGCCATAGAGTGCTACGAAAAGGGGATATTGACCAAGGCTGACACCGACGGGCTGGAGCTGAAATTCGGTGATGCAGATGTTGTTATTCAGCTGATACACAAGATAGCCAAAAGGGAAGGTATTGGTGACCTGCTGGCTGAAGGGACTAAGAGAGTAGCAGCGAAGCTGGACAAGGGCGCGGAAAGGTTTGCCATGCACGTCAAAGGGCTGGAGTTGCCGGCTTATGACCCCAGGGCAGCCAAGATATGCGGTCTGGCATTTGCCACGGCTAACCGCGGCGGCGACCATATCACAGCTTATGTTGAAGGGCCAGCCTTCGTTGACATTCCTTTCCTGTGTGTTGAGGATAGCAGAATCGAAGACTGGATGGTCGAAAACCCTGCCGAGGCTAAAGTGGTCAAAGACCTCGAGGATGCCCTCACCGTCTTTGATTGTGCGGGGACATGCAAGTTCATGGGCATGGCACTGGCTACCGAAGACTGGGTTGACATGATAGCCAACTGCGTTGGCTGGGAGTTTACTGTCAGCGATTTCAGAAAAGCCGGGGAGAGGGTCTATAACCTGGCGAGAGCTTTCAACGTCAGGGAGGGACTGACCAGGGCAGATGATACTCTGCCGAAGCGATTGCTTGAGGAGCCGTTGCCTGAGGGTGCCTCCCAGGGACATATGGTGAAAAAATTAGACCAGTCGCTGGATGCCTATTATGAGTTCCGCGGCTGGGATAAGAAGACCGGCAAGCCGACGCCGGAAAAGCTCAAGGAACTGAACCTGGATTATGTAATCGATAAGATATAGGCGGTGAAATATGGTTACTGTAGGCGAAAAACCCTGGCTGAAGCAGTATAAGTTGGGGCCATACAAGCTTCCGCACACCAAAGAACCTTATCCAAAGATAGCTGTTCACAGTCTTCTGGATGCTGCGGCGGCAGAGTTCCCTGACAAAGCTGCCTGCTTCTATCTCGGGTATGAGATGAGCTACGCAGATTTGAAACAGGAGGCAGACAGATTCGCCACCGCACTTGTCAATTTAGGTGTCAAGAAAGGTGATAAGGTAGCCACCATCCTGCCAACCTGCCCCCAGTTCATTATAAGCGATTTTGGAATACTGAAAGCCGGGGCTGTCCATGTCCCATGCAGTGTCCTGCATAAAGCTGCCGACTTAATCTACGAAGTCGGTGACTCGGGGGCTGAGACAGTCATTTGCACCGAAATGTCTCTGGAGATGGTAAATTCAATTAAGGACAAGACCAAGATTAAGAACATAATAGTCACCTCTGTCATGGATTATTCATCGGGAGAGCCGGAGTTGAAAAAAATACCAAACACATATCAATTCCGTGATTTAATAGCCAGTCACGAACCTAATCCGCCAGAGGTCGATATCAACCTCATGAATGACTTAGCAGTCCTCGTCTTTACTGGTGGAGCCACCGGACTGCCCAAAGGTGTGATGATCACGCATTACAACCGGTCGGTGGCTCTGACGCATATTGCCTGGTATATGGGACCACTAAAGGTAGGAGTTAGAGGGAAAACTTCCATAATGATGCCCATCCCGCTCTTTCACCAGTACGGCCATATGATGATGCACTTTGCTGTTTATTGGGGTCTTAAGATGTATTTAATTCCAGACCCCAGAGATGTTGATATGTTATTTGAGATGCTGACAAAATATCGTCCTTTTGTGTGTACCTGTGTGCCGACTCAATACTCGAGGTTGGCCTCCAAGGGGCTGGGAAGGATAAACACCATGTTCATGTCTGGTGCGTCAGCTCTGGCTGTAGAAATTGCTCAGAGATTCAAACAGCAAACTGGTATGCCTATAACGGAAGCGTATGGGCTAACGGAGACAACTGGTAGCACACATATTAACCTCTCGGCTTTTTCAAAACTTACCGGCTTTATGTCTACCGAAAAGCTTGGCTCCATAGGAGTCCCAACCCCAGACACAGAAGTCAAAATTGTGGATCTAGATACTGGCGAAGAGGCTGCCCCCGGGAAAGAAGGTGAACTCTGGGTTCGCGGCCCGCAGGTTATGTTAGGTTACTGGCCTGAAGTTGGCAAGGGGCTAGTTGATGGTTGGCTACCTACCGGTGATGTAGTGAGGATGGACGATGATGGCTACTTCTACATTACGGATCGGGTCAAAGATATGGCAAATGTTTCCGGACTTAAAGTCTATACAAGGTTGGTTGATGATGTACTTTATGAGCATCCGGCGGTTGGCGATGCGGTGGCGATTGGGATTCCAGACCCAGAGCGTCCAGGCAGCGAGAGGATAAAAGCTTTCATCAGGCTGAAAAAAGAGTCCCAGGGGAAAGTAACTGTCGAAGAGATAATCAGCCATTGCAAAGAGAAGCTACCGCCTTACGCTGTGCCAAAGTTCGTTGAGTTCCGTAAGGAGCTCCCGCTGACTGTAACTGAGAAGCTATTCAAGAGGCAATTGAGGGAAGAAGAGATGGCTAAGATGAAAGCCAGTGGGGAACTAAAGTAGAGCGGATAGCTTTTAGTATGTGGTGTGGAGCATCTATCTGGGTGGCCTCAGTTCACGGGTGACCGTCATGGTTGGTATTTTGTGTGGTGTAGCTCCTGAGAACAAATGGTACCTAGAAGATGTTCTGCTGTGCTTATCAAACATGTAATTGCGACCTTTTGAGGTCGCGTGGTGTACATTTTAGCCAGGGTGAGTCTGACATCCTGAAACTATGTCTGCTAAAATAGCCTGGCTTCTTATTCCCGGAGCAGGAGTATAAATAAATGGCAAGCTATGAAAACTTGGAGGCCCTGATAATAGACACGGGAGAGTGCACGGTATGCGGGGCATGTGTCCTGGCCTGCCCCGATTCTCATATCAAGTTTATTGAGGACAAGCCGAAGCGGCCCAAGCCTACCATGGATTGCGTGGGTTGCAGCACCTGTTACGAAGCCTGCTATATGCTCAGGCACGACCTGATAAAGGCTATAGAGGGCAGCACTATCGGCTGGGGAAAAGAGGAAAGCATAGGGCTATACAGGCGTGCCGTGACGGCAAGAACAAAAGACACAGAAATTGAAAGAACCTGCCAGAACGGTGGAATCGTAACCACGCTGCTCCTGTATGCGCTGGACAGCGGCGTGATAGACGGCGCACTGGTAGTTGGCAGAGATGGCTGGGCACCGATAGCCTGTGTTGCCAAGACCAGGGACGAGATTATTCTGTCAGCTGGCACCAAATACGGCGTGGTGCCTGTGCTGAAGGCGTTGCGAGCAGCTGTTGTTGACCACGGACTGAGCAAAATCTGCGTTGTGGGTTCCCCATGCCATATACAGTCGGTAAGATACCTGAAGCACAAAGGTCTCCCCCTGGCATCATCGGTGAAACTGACCGTAGGACTGTTTTGTCGCGAGAACTACGAATATACCTGCATGGCAGAGAAAGTCAGGACAAAAGGGGTGGATATCAACCGAGTAGATAAACTCGATGTTTCCGACGGGTTCAACGTATACGCCGACGGGAAGAAGCTGTCTTTTCCCATAACCGAGGTCAAGGGCTGTGTCCCCAGGCACTGCCTGGTTTGCCGGGATTTCGCTGCTGAGCTGGCCGATATCGCCATCGGCAGCGCTGGATCCGCCGAGGGGTGGTCAACAGTGATAATCAGGACTGAGGAGGGCGAAAAGGTCTTTGCCGGCATGGAGCAAAGGGAGCTTATAGAGACAAAAACGATAGGACACATTTTTGAGATAAAGGAAATAGCTGACAGAAAGAAGGAGAAGGGTAAGCAGACAAAGGAGATATTCAGGTTGAAGGAAGAAGGGCTGGAGGAGAAGGAAATTGCTGCCAAACTGGGGATAACGGAGGAGAGGGTATCTCACCGGCTGGAGGGAATTGAGCGCTCGTGATGGTAGCCACCGGTGCCGTAGAGAGGGAATTCAGGGAGATAAACCGGCGGACTGAGGTAGGTGCGAGGTGGAGCGATGAGGATGTCGAGGGAGTTGCTAGGCCGCTAGAGGAAGCACGACTTGACAGAACCAAGTTGGGATTCTGACGGCACATCTGATGCGAAGTTGATAAACTTTCAAAGACAAGTTGTTACAAAGACTGAGGGTGCTTCCCTGTCAGAGAAATAACAGGTAAGTTTTTAAACCATCTCTGTTACCCGAAGGGTTGAACAATCCCGAGGAATGTTAACTGGGATGGCCTATTTCAACCCGACTTCGGCACTCCTATCCACCTCGGTGTCTTATTCATATACTCACGGTAGGCATCGCCATACTTCTCGGTAAGGAAATGTTCTTCAGTAGGTACAACAATATGCCATAATACTACCCACAATATAGCGCACAGCAACATAACCCAGGAAGCACAGGCAATGGCTATGCTCAAGTTAAGCAGGAAGCCGCTCAAGTAGATAGGGTGTCTTGAAACTCGGTAGATCCCACTGGTAACCGGCTTATCAACAGGGGTAGTGGCAAATCCAATGGTAGTCATGAGGCTCATAAGCAAAGCTAGGACGAAAATAACAAGACCTATATATAACCAAGCGGTATCTATCTTCAGCGGCAGGAAGATAGAGTAGATAATAGAAAAGGGCATTATTATCACATGAGTTGACAGGGCTAATATCTTCTTTGTTTTATTGAAGGGTACTAATTGGGGTGCTCTCTTCGTTCTTATTTTCGCCTCTTCGTTCATAAAGAGATCCGGAATAATCATTGAGAAAAACTGTAACACCCAAAGTATCCAAGCATTCCAAATACCTATTTCAAAAGCTGGTACAGGCGACATGATTACCTCCTCGGTAGATTGTCTCGCTTTTACCTCCTCAGCCGGCTCCATTTTACGCTAACAGTCCTATTGGAACAAGGCAGAAGGAAGCTGCATCGGCGGAGTGAACAATTGTCAGGAATGTTGAGTCACAATCCGATGAAAAGTTTACCTCAAAGACGCTAGCGCCCCCGTGAGCTTTGTTTGGGTCTGCTAGTACGAACTGAGGGAGGCTTGCTCACCTGCGAGACTAAGAGACAGAAAGAAACACAGTAAAAGAAAGCAGTAACTACTTCTCTATTTGATTCAATTCCCCTTGAAGACAATTGTTGCAATTTTGCTATGCAGATACCGTACTTTCCAGTCGAAGAGGCGTGGTATACGTGGTATAATACAAGGAAGCGACCAAGTGAGCGACAAACCTGTCCCTATAGGAAAGATAATGCCTTAGGAATGCGACTATGTTAGCTGCTGTGATCTGCGGTCCCCGTGACATAAGAGTGAAGATGTTAGAGGATCCTTCCATCCAAAAGGATGAGATCCTGGTGAAAGTGAAGGCCTGTGGGATATGTGGCACCGATATCCACGCATACAAGATGGGTAACACCTCTGTGTCTAAGAAACCACTCATCTTAGGTCACGAGTTCAGTGGTGAGATAGTTGAAGTAGGACCGGCTGTTGACGGCTTAAGGGCAGGGGATAAGGTGCTGGGTACCGGTTACCGCGCCTGCGGAGTATGCCATTGGTGCCAGCGAGGTCTAACGGACAGATGCCCCTATCCCAAAGTTCCTGGAGAAGGGCTGGACGGCGCCTTTGCCGAATACGTTGTTGTACCCACCCCAGCCCTAGGGAAAACGCTGTTTCACGTGCCAGATAACCTGGACTGGGAGGAGGCAGCCACTATTGAGCCTATTTCAGTAGCCTGCTATGCCGTGAAGCGGGCCCGTATCCAGACAAATGAGACCGTAGTCATCCTGGGAGCAGGTATGATTGGCCAGGGTATCGTTCAGGTATGCAAGGCAATGGGAGCTCATAAAGTCATAGTCAGCGAGCCTTCTGCTATACGCCTGGCAATGGTTAGCAAACTGGGCGCTGATATGGTTCTGAATCCCAAAGAAACAAACCCAATCGAGGCTGTTAAGCAAGCCACCTCAGGAGAGATGGCAGATGTGGTCTTTGAATGCTCCGGCTCCCCAGTGGCTTTTCGTCAAGCACCACATATGTTGCGACCCTTTGCGAGGATAATACAAGTGGGTATGTTTGAAGAGAACCTCGAGCTAAGCCCAGATCTGACCAGCCTGATGTTTGCCTTTAGAAACATAACCCTGCGGGGCTCTGGTGGACAGAGGTGGGATATGGCACTTGAGCTCGTCCAGACGGGCCAGGTGAAGACCAGAGACCTGGTAACACATGAATTTCCTCTGGACAGCGCCAAGGAGGCCTTTGAGGTGCAGAGCAAATCGGATGAGGCGATAAAGGTGTTGATAAAACCTTATGTGAAACCCTCACCTAGAGGGTATAGCAGGATAGAGAACTAGACGAAGAATAGGAGGGTCAGCATGGCAGAACAATTGAATATCACCACCAAGAACTGCACGGTTGAGAAGGATAGACACGTTCTGATCGTTACCCTTAATCGGCCAGAAGCCAAAAACGCACTCACTGCTTCTATGCTTATCGGTATGTATAAGGCTTGGCGTCTTCTGGACAAAGATGACGATCTGTATTGCGCCGTACTGACAGGTAAAGGGGACACGTTTTGCGCTGGCATGGACCTGAAATCAGGAACGGGGCCAGGCGATGATGCTGAGGAAATTCAGCGTTTGATGAAAGATGTGCCCAACCTGCATTGGCAGGCATTGCTGCGTGAGAATCTGCCCCAAAAACCGATCATATTGGCAGTCGAGGGTTATGCCGTGGCTGGTGGTACTGAGATCCTACAGGGTACTGATATACGTGTTGGTGCAGAGGATGCCAAGTTCGGAGTGACTGAGGTTGTGCGTGGTCTCTATCCTATGGCAGGCTCTGCCTTCCGCTTGCGCCGGCAAATCCCTTACTGCTTGGCAGCGGAGATTCTTCTTCTGGGCCGCCACATCAGCGCTCAAGAAGCACTGGGCTGGGGGCTCATTAATCGGGTAGTCCCCAAGGGTAAGGCCTTGGATGAGGCATTGAAGATTGCTCATCAACTCTGTGAGAACGCTCCCCTTTCCATAAGGGCAATCACTCGCACGCTCCGCGAGATTGATCAGTCGGTACCAGAAGCGGAGGCACTGAAGAGACAAGATGAGATCGGATGGCCTATCTTTGCCACGGAGGATTCTAAAGAAGGCATGAGAGCCTTCAAAGAAAAGCGTAAGCCCATCTATAAGAACCGCTGATGAGAGGACGGACTTCGGTGATTGGCGTGGTTGAGAGTGTTAGGCAGGCGAAGCGCGAGGTTGAGGCAGGTGTGGATATCATTGTGGCCCAGGGCCATGAGGCTGGAGACCATAAATGTGGAGGATTCGACAAGCCACGTTTTCGTAAACCGCCGCGTGGGTTCGAATCCCACCGCTGGCTGAAGCTAGCCTTTCTCCTGCCTCCGCCGCCATTCAACGTATAGACTGACGCCTTCCTCCAGTGAAACCTTGGGCTCCCATCCCAGCTCCCTCCTGGCTTTGGAGCCATCAGTGAACAACCCCTCACGGAGAACGCGCACGTCGGAGCGGGTTAAAAATGGGAGGTTTTTGTTACGCCACAGCCTGGCCCACAACTCCATCACCACAGATGTGGCCCAGATTAAACCTATGGGAATGGCCAACCGGGGCTCTGGCTTGCCCCCGGCCCGGTACATGGCACCGACGAAGTCTCGAAACCGATCCACCTTCGGGGGGGCGATATTGTAGAGCTGACCCGCAGCCTTCTCATTAGTGGCTGCCAGGATGATAAAATCGGCAACATCGGTTACGTAGACGTAGACTATCCTGGCATTCGCTTTTCCCGGCCACACCCCGATAGGCATTCTGGTGTAACGGTAGATCCGGTCAGTGGCAAGTCTGCAACGGGGCCCATAAATCATGCCCGGCCTGACCACGGTGACCGAGAGCTTGCCCTGTTTATGGTAGTCGAGGGCCATCTGCTCAGCCTGCAGTTTGGCCCAGTCATAGTAGGTGTCGCGACTGAATTCGAGTTCGGATGGTGTGCACTCGTCGGCAGGGGTGTCGCTACAAGCAGCCTTGCCCATGACGGTGGCAGAGCTGACATACACAAACCGAGAGACCCCCTCCTCAGCACTGGCGTTAAGCAGATTCTCGGTGCCCTTAACGATGGTAGCCGCGAAGTCCTCCCACTCCCCCCACCCCGGAAGCACCCGGGCCGCGGCATGGAGCACCATGTCTACACCGTCAACCGCGGCACGCAGGCTATCGTAATCCTCAACGGTGCCGAAGACAATCTCCGCCGCAGTGGTACTTAAGTGACTGAGGTCGGATGTTTTACGGGCCAGGGCACGCACCTGATAGCCCTGCGCCACCAGGCGCTCCACAATGTGGCTGCCCAATAGTCCCGTACTGCCAGTAACGAGCACCTTCATGCCGATTTTCCCGGGTAAACCCGCCCTGTTTTTCTCCCTTGCCTTTGCGATTGACAGTTGGGGGCACTATTCTTCGATTGTGAACCCCCAGAT
>CAZNKW010000005.1:0-18827 GCA_964573655.1 uncultured Dehalococcoidia bacterium | reverse complement strand
TAGTCGAAAGGTGGGTTTCACCCACCCTACAGAACTTGACCAGGGTCAAATTCATCAATAGTTGGTGAAGACTCCATAGCGAGAGTCAAATCGCATTAGAACCAACCAAGATGTAACTTAAGCCTTGACCAGCGCTTTGGCTCTGGCTCTCCAATGCATTTGGTATGGACTACAGCTCAACGCTACTGTATCATAAGAAAAGGTTTTCCTATGGACTTCATAGATTTAGGTGAATTGATAGCAAAGTACGGGGTTATGGCTGTCTATGGCATCCTTTTTGCCATCATTTTCGCTGAATCTGGCCTATTCTTTGGGTTCTTCTTGCCAGGCGACAGCCTATTGCTCACTGCCGGGTTGCTGGCTTATAAAGGAGTGGAGTTGGCGGGCGGGGAAGAACTGAAGCTCAATCTTTCGGTGTTGATGCCGCTGCTCTTTGTAGCGGCAGTGCTGGGCGATAATGTGGGCTACTGGTTTGGCAGGAAGGTGGGGCCGCCGCTCTTCAAACGCCCACAGTCATTGCTCTTCCGGCCCAAGAATTTGCTGGCGGCCAAGGCGTTCTATGACAAACACGGTGGTAAAACCATCACGCTCGCCCGGTTCATGCCCTTCATTCGCACCTTCGTGCCCATCGCGGCAGGTGCGGTGGATATGGAGTGGCGCCGCTTTGTGTTCTTCAACCTGTTTGGCGGCCTTCTTTGGGCAGTCGGGGTGACGTTCGCGGGCTATTCGCTGGGCCGGCTCGTTCCCCCCCACATACTCGATAGGTATTTCATCATCATTGTCGTTGTCGTCATCATTGTGTCGATGATGCCAGCCCTCATCCACCTCTGGAGAGAGGAACGGCACGAGATTTTCGCTTTCATCAAGACGCGCATCTTGAGAAGGCCGGCCGCCGAGAAGCGCGCGTCGGAAGCGAAAGAGGATGATCCGGCAGCATAGAAGGTCGAGAATCCCAGTCCGTGGAATGGGATTAGCAGACCAATCCCTGTCTCCTGCTCCCGCCGGACATCCTTAGAGGACTCAGCCCAGCCGCCGTATCCCCAGTTCTACAGATGCTGATTCAGCGGAACTCAGGTCTGTGGCGCTGTGGATAACCGCTCTGCTATCGCGAGGAGTGACGCGACGAAGATAGTAGGGTGGGTGCAGCATAGCGAAACCCACCATCCCAAATATGCATAGTCGAAAGGTGGATTTCACCCACCCTACAGAACTAATTTTGGATTCCGCTTGACATTGGTATACAATTTGTATACACTCTTGGCTGAAGGAGATAATTGGTGCTTCGTATAGAGTCTCTGGAAATTGATGACCACATCTTGGAAAAGATTGAAACGAAGCACGGCATTTCCTTTACTGAGGTTGAAGAGGCCTGCCTCTCGGACAGGCGGCATATCAGGAGGAGCCGGGAAGGATTATATAAGGTCTTTAGCCAGACGGCTGCCGGGCGATATATTCTAGTTGTTCTGGTGAACCTTGGCAGAGGTAATTGGAATATAGTTACGGCACGGGAAATGACTGATGCGGAAAGACGCCTATATATTAGAGCGAGTGGAGGTAGATAGGATGACGGATTTAGATAAGGAAATCCTGCGAATTGGGCAGGGCGATGCCTGGGATGAGAGCGATGAAGTAGTCGAGGTTGAGGTTAAGAAGCCTCTGGACAAGGTGATACCTGTTCGGCTCTCGGCAGAGAAATGGGAGGAGCTGAGGAAGGAAGCCCGGGAGCTTGGTATTGGCCCGACTACTCTTGCCCGCATGTGGATTCTGGAGCGATTGCGCCAGAGGACAAAGGCAAGCGTCTAGCCAGGGCAGCTTGACACTTTGATTGCGGCATGACCTCTCATTGTCCTTGCAATGCGAACCTTAAGCTTGTCCCACAAGAGCGCTCTGCACCATTAGCTCAGGTAGCCAACTTCTGTTTACCTTTGCCTTTAGATAGTGAGTTATTAGCCACTGTTTACCAGCAGCTTTTCCAGCGCCTGTCTGGCGGCTTCTTTTTCTGCCAACTGCTTACTCTTGCCGCATCCCCGACCCAATACCTCTCCCCCCGCCACCACCTCTACCCAAAACCTTCTATCGTGGTCTGGTCCCTCTGTCTTCACCAGACGATATAATGGTCTCTCTTGGCTTTTCGCCTGAACTAGCTCCTGTAGCCTCGATTTATAATCGGTTAACTCTTCCTCCGTCGCCTGCTGGAAGCTTTGGCTAAAGAGCCTGAGGATGAAGTCCTTGGTAGCGGCAACCCCTTGGTCTATAAGAAGAGCGCCTATCAGTGCTTCCAGGGTACAAGCAAGGTTTCTGGCTCTCTTTCGTCCTCCGCCCTTCTCCTCACCTTGCCCTAAGTAAAGGTAATCCCCTAGCCTCAACGAAGAAGCCAATCGAGCTAAGCTATCCTGGCGCACCAAGGCAGCCCGAAATTTGGTCATTTCCCCTTCCCTCAGGGTAGCAAACTCTCGGTAGAGGTTTTCAGCTATCACAAAGCCGAGAAAGGCATCGCCTAAGAATTCGAGACGCTCGTTAGACTCCAAAGCAAAGTCAGGATTTTCATTAAGGTAGCTGCGGTGGACAAAGGCTTGCTGTAACAGGGATAGGTCATTGAAGCTAATACCAAGGTCTTTCTGCAATGTAATCCAGTCAGCCATAGCTAAGCCACTCCTCTACACAGGGTAATAGCTAGCCTCTCCTTTTGTCAACACGCACCCAAAATCAACGATTGCCGCCCTATGAAAGGGTAGCAATCGCCATTTTCGGTAGGCCCGAGGCTGTTTCTTTCTTGTCGGTGAGCTTTGAAGGGTCTTCGGTCATTGCGAGTGAAACGAAGCAATCTCGTTATCGTTTCCCTTCCCCACAGGGATTGTTTCGGTCGCCCTAGGCGACCTCGCAATGACATGAGAGAGGGCGCTTATCCACCGACCAAATTGTTCCTGTAACCTAAGCCCAAAAACAGTTGACAAATTGAGAGTTACCACTGATAATAGCTATTGCAATATGGTAAAGATCAGGCTACGGCGAGTGGGGGCTAAAAATAGGCCCAGTTATCGGGTGGTAGTGGCAGATGCTCGGGCATCTCGAGATGGCGCTTATATTGAGAAAATTGGGCATTATGATCCTTTGACCGACCCGGAGACTGTGGTGATTGATGAAGGAAAGGCACTCAAGTGGCTTCAACAGGGTGCTCAACCTACCCAGGCAGTGGCTAGATTGCTTTCAAAGTTGGGGATTGTAGAGAAGTTCGAGGCTGGCAAAAAGGTGGCTGCAGATTGAGGAGGCGATGATGATGAAAGAGCTAGTAGAATATATCGCTAGGTCAATTGTAACTATGCCTGATGCAGTTGTGGTAGAGACCGAAGAGAGCAATCCAGATAACATTATTATTAAACTACAGGTTGCCCCGGAGGATAGGGGAAGGGTTATTGGCAAACAAGGTAAAGTTGCTCAAGCGATGCGCACCTTGCTCCGGGTAGCGGCAGTAAGAGAAGGCGTTCGAGTTCAGCTAGAGATACTATAGCTTTGCATTGTCCTCAAGGTGCCCTTTTTCCCTTTTTTCTCCGTTCGACCACTTTAAGACGAGCCAAAGAGCGACGTAACGCTGCTTCTGCAGCCACTAGGTCTACCCCGGCAGGATGAAGTCTAAGCTGTTCTTGGGCACGTTGCTTCGCCGCCTCAACACGAGCCACATCAATTTCCTCAGCCCGCTCAGCGGTATCAGCCAGGATCACCACCCTATTCTGCAATACCTCAAGGAAGCCGCCGCTTATGGCGATAAAGGTCTCTTCACCACCTCTCCTAAGGCAGAGTTCTCCAGGCTCGAGCATAGTCATCAGCGGAGCATGATGCGGCAAGATGGCCAATTGCCCTAAAATGCCTGGAGCGATAACTACGTCTACCTCGTCAGAATACACCGAGCGCTCTGCGGTGACTATCTCTAGCTTTAGGATAGCCATGATTACAACCCCAATCTCTTTGCCTTCTCCGCTGCTTCGTCTATCGTTCCCACCATATAGAAGGCTTGCTCAGGCAAAGCGTCATGCTTTCCCTCCAGAATCTCCTTAAAACCGCGCACTGTTTCCTTAATAGGGACATATTTTCCTTCTGTGCCAGTGAAGGCTTCAGCAACAAACATTGGTTGGGAGAGGAACCTCTGGATGCGCCGAGCTCGGGCTACAGTCAGCTTGTCCTCCTCTGATAGCTCCTCAATACCCAGGATAGCAATTATATCCTGAAGCTCTTTGTACCTCTGTAATACCCTCTGCACCCCTCTGGCCACATTATAGTGTTCTTCACCGACAACCCGGGGATCAAGAATGCGAGAGGTAGAGGCTAAAGGGTCTACAGCAGGATATAACCCCATCTCGGCAATGGAGCGCTCTAAGGCAATCACCGCATCAAGGTGACCAAAGGTGCTAACTATCCCTGGATCGGAATAATCATCAGCAGGAACATAGATAGCCTGGAAAGAGGTGATAGAACCCCTTTTAGTGGAGGTGATTCGCTCCTCTAACTCCCCTACCTCTGTTGCCAGGGTTGGCTGATAACCTACGGCTGAGGGCATGCGCCCCAGCAATGCCGATACCTCCATACCAGCCAGAACATAGCGGTAGATGTTATCGATAAACAGCAGGACATCCTGCCCCTCTACATCTCGGAAGTATTCCGCCATGGTCAGACCAGTCAAGCCCACTCGCACTCGGACGCCAGGAGGTTCATTCATCTGCCCAAAAACGAGAACAGCTTTATCAATAACACCCGATTCTTTCATCCCCAACCATAGGTCGTTCCCTTCACGGGAGCGCTCACCTATCCCAGCGAAGACAGAGAACCCGCCATGTATAGTAGCAATATTATGAATAAGCTCCATAATGATAACTGTCTTGCCCACCCCAGCACCACCATAGGCTCCTACCTTCCCCCCTCTGGTAAAGGGGGTGATAAGGTCAATCACCTTAAGGCCGGTCTCCAGCATCTGGGTAGTGGTCTCCTGTTCCTGGAAGGACGGGGGAGGGCGATGAATTGGCCAATGTTCTTCTGTTTTAACCTCCCCCAGGTTATCTAAGGGTTCACCCATAACATTGAAAAGCCGCCCCAGAGTAGCTCGCCCCACCGGCACAGAGAGAGGTAAACCAGTATCAATAGCCTCAATACCCCGCTCCAGTCCATCCGTTGGGGAAAGGGCTAGGCACCTCACCCAGTTATTGCCAATATGCTGCTGGACCTCCAGCACGATCTTATCCCCATCACGAGGGATTTCGATGGCATTAAAAAGCCCTGGCAATTCCTCAGGGGGGAATTCAATGTCAACCACAGTCCCGATTACTTGAGCTACTTTGCCCTTCGCCATGTTACCTCCTACGTCAATGCCTCCGCTCCCCCAGTTATATCCAGTAGTTCCTTGGTGATCATTTCTTGGCGAGCTTTGTTATACATTAAGGTTAAGTCTTGAATTAGCTCGTTGGCATTATCAGTAGCATTACGCATAGCTACCATCCTGGCCGATTGCTCACTGGCAATGGACTCCAGAAGGGCATGATATACCTGCATCTCGACAAAGCGGGGGAGAAGCTCAGCCAGGACTGCCTTGCGGCTAGGCTCATAAATATACTCGATCCCGTATCCCCGCTCTACCTTTGCTGGTTCCACAGGTAGTAATTGCTGCAACATTGGTCGCTGAGTCATGGTGGTGATAAATCGAGTATAAGCTAGATAAACCAGATCAACGAATCCCTTAGTATAATCATCGATAACAATTCGAGATATAGGGAGGGTATCAAGGAGCACTGGGCGGTCGCTGATTCCGGTAAACTCAGCCCGAACCTCACGCCCGTACCTTAGCATAAAGTCTCTGCCCTTTCGGCCTACGGTGATGAGCACTGTGGGGACAGCTTGCCCCAGGACAAAGCCGGCTGTAGTTCGGTTCATATTAGCGTTAAGCCCACCGCATAAGCCACGGTCAGCGGTAATATGGATTACCTCAACTCGATTCACCTCTCGTCGCTCTAGTAAGGGGTGGACAGCGCCTTCTGACTGAGCAGCCAGGTCTGCCAAGACCTGGCGTATCTTTTCGGCATAAGGTCTGCCGGCTAAATCCCTATCCTGTGCTCGTCTCATCTTGGAGGTAGCAATCATCTCCATTGCCTTGGTAATCTTGGCAGTAGACTGGATGGTGCGGATGCGGCGACGAATTAAACGGATATTAGCCATTATTTCATCAGCGACTCCAAGTAGTCTATGCAATCTTTGAAGAACTCTAAGGCTATCTCGGATATCTGATCGCTAGCATCAGATCTAAGAATATCATTTACAGCAGAGTCTGCCCTGGGTTCCATATACTTCGAAAAGGAATTCATGCCCCTAATACGCTTCATTAATCCTAACATGGTAAGACAGCTATAGTAAGTCGATCTTATGTGAAGGGTAGCAGAAGCTTTAGCTACTGCCAGCATCTCTTGGCGAAGCTTCCTTAACTCCTCCCAGATTGCCTCCGTTTCTTCTTTACTGACCATTGATATCCTCCTCTAGTAAGCCCCACCCTGCTTAAACTCCACGATAGCTTTCTTCAGTGCCTCCTCCGTCTCCGAGGTGAGGTCTTTGGTAGAAGCAATCCCCTTTCCTATCTCAGGATGATTGGTCTCCATAAACCTATGGAAAGCACTCTCGAAAGCGGCTACCTTTTCTAAAGGCACATCATCCAAATAGCCATTGATGGCTGCATAGAGGATGGTTACCTCCTTCTCCAGGGGCATAGGAACGTATTGAGGTTGTTTCAGGATTTCGGTAATCCTTTGCCCCCGCTCCAGTTGGGCTCTGGTTGCCTTATCCAGGTCAGCAGTACCAAATTGGGCAAAGGCAGATAGCTCTCGATACTGGGCTAGCTCCAGCCTTAATCTCCCCGCCACCTTCCTCATTGCCTGGGTTTGAGCATTTCCTCCCACCCTTGACACTGACAGCCCCACATTTAAGGCGGGGCGAATCCCAGCATTAAATAGGTCTGTCTCCAGGTAAATCTGACCGTCGGTGATAGAGATGACATTAGTGGGAATATAGGATGCTATGTCACCCAGCTGAGTCTCAACAATGGGCAGAGCAGTAAGGGACCCACCACCATGCTCAGGAGCAAGCTTTGCTGCCCGCTCTAAAAGGCGGCTGTGAAGGTAGAAAACATCTCCAGGATAGGCTTCCCGTCCCGGAGGACGGCGCAACAACAAGGAAATCTGCCGATAGCACCAAGCATGCTTGTAAAGATCATCGTAGATAACCAGAGCATCTTTCCCCTGTTCCATGAACTCTTCCCCTATGGCACAGGCCGCGTAGGGGCAAAGGTATTGCAGGGGGGCTGGATCAGAAGCAGTGGCAGAGACCACTATGGTATGCTCCATAGCCCCATATGACTCCAGAGTGGCCACTGTCTGAGCTACTTTAGATGTTTTCTGCCCAATAGCGGCATAAATACAGATCAAGTCCCCACCCTTCTGGCTGATGATGGTATCTATGCAAATAGCCGATTTGCCAGTGGAGCGGTCGCCGATGATCAATTCTCTTTGCCCCCGCCCAATAGGGATCAGACTATCTATAGCTTTGATCCCGGTGTGCACTGGCACCCTCACCGGCTCACGTAGAACTACATTCGGGGCCACCCTCTCTAAAGGACGAGTCTTTTCCCGCTTCACAGGTCCTTTGCCATCCAAGGGTTGTCCTAGAGGGTCAATCACTCGTCCGATGAGTCCCTCACCCACAGGCACCTCCAGAATGCGCCCAGTGCAGCGCACCTCATCACCCTCTTTGATCTCAGAACAATCGCCGAGGACAACCGCCCCTACACTGTCCTCCTCTAGATTAAGAGCTATTCCCATGATGCCCTTGGGGAACTGGAGCAACTCATTATACTTGACACCAGCCAGCCCATGGATGTGAGCTAAGCCGTCAGCCACCTCCACTACGGTACCCACGTTCACCATGGTCACTGTAGTGCCAAACCGCTCAATCTGCTGCCTGATAATAGAGGCAATGTCTTGGGCACGACTTACCATCTATCTCACCTCCTCCGATGATGCTTTGAGCTCATCGAGAGTCCGATTAGTCAGAGACATAATCGGACAAACCAGCTTCAATCAAGCCTTTTCTTAACTCTTGGAGCCTGGTGCGCACACTGCCATCAATGAGTTTATCTCCGACCTTAGCTACCATTCCTCCCATAATATCAGGATTGAGCTGCGTCGTGATTACCACTTCCTTGTGGGTTATCGCGGCTAGCCTTTTTTGAAGCCTTTTCTTTTCCTCATCGCTCAAGGAAATGGCAGTAACAACCTCAGCCGTTTCCCTCCCATAGTAAGCATTTACCAAGTGCCGATACTCAATAACCAAGTTCTCCACTATCCTGAGGCGATTTTTAGCTACCAGGAAATAGACAAGATTCATAGCTATAGGGCTTATGCCAGTCAATATGTTCTTTAGAATCCTCTCTTTTTCGCTGAAGTGAAGCTTGGGATTTTCCAGCAAGGCAACAAGCTCCGGGTTTCTTAGTGACTCGGCTATCGTCTCTAAATCAGCCTGCCATTTCTCTATCTCTTCTTTTTCCGAAGCAATCTGAAATACTGCCTGAGCGTGCCTTTTAGCCGAAAGAGCCCTTGCCATGTCTCTCCTGATAACAGGAACAAGGAACATAGAAGATGGAACGAGTTCCTCGTTCCCTGTTCCTTGTTCCTAATTCTTCGTTCCCGTTCCCTCCTCCAGCACCCCCTCAATCAGCCGCTGATGCGCCTTCTTGTCCAGGGATTGATTAATAACTTTCTCTGCCGCCAGGATAGCCAGGTCAACAAATTCCCGGCGTAGCTGGTCGAAGCCCTCCTGCCTCTCCCTCTCGATCTCCACCCGAGCTTTAGCAATAAGAGCTTCTGCCTCCCGTCTTGCCTCAGCCCTTGCCTCCTCCTTAACTCTCTCCGCCATTTGCGATGCCTGAGCCACGATAGCTTGCCCTTCCTTGCGTCCAGCCTCTATCTGGGCTTTGACTGTCTCTTCAGCCCGAGCTGATTCTTGCTTGATACGCTCAGCCTCGTCCATACTCTCCTTGATCTTAGCTGAGCGCTGGTCAAGCATTCTCACGATGGGCTTATAAGCCACAAAGATGAGGAGAACAAGCAAAAGAAGGAAATTTATAATGAAAGCTACTAAACTGCCTAAGTTAATGCCAAGGCTTTCCATTTTGTCCTCTTAAATTCTTCAGCGCCAATTAGTCAGGGTGCTGCTGGTGCAAAGAACCCGGCGTAAAGAATTAAACCAACTGTAACCCCCACAACGAAGAGCACCCCGAGAATCGCTGCTGCAAGGATAATTGCTAGAGAACGCGGAAACTCGTGATTCTCCATAATTTACCTCCTTTCCTTATGCTACCATGGTAAGTATAATGGCCACAATCAAAGCATAGATTCCGATAGCTTCGGCGAAGGCAGTGACCAGAATCATATTGGTCATGATAGCTCCCCTTGCTTCAGGATTACGCCCTAGCGCCTGCATAGCCGAATAGCCGATAAGCCCAATCCCTAGTGCAGGACCTAGGAGTCCTAAGCCTGCTACCAGTCCCGCAGCCAACATCTTCATCACGTCTGCCGTCATTCATTCCCTCCTTTCTTTAATTTATATTATACCCCTGCAAGGGAGGGGCGTATTCCTTTCATCTGTTTACTAAAATTCTATGCCCCCAGCTTGCTGGGGGAACTTCTCGCTGGGGTTCCAAGGGGGCGCAGCATCCCCTTGGAGCGGGGCCCCCGCAAAATCGAAGATTTTGTGGGGTTTATTCATGCTCTTCACCATGCGGGGCAACAGCCACAGTGGCGAATACCAGAGTCAGTCCAGCAAAGATAAGAGCCTGGACAAAGCCAATCAAAATCTCCAGCCCGTAGAAAGGGATAGCCATTACCCAGGGGATGAGGAAGCAAGCTATTAGGAGCAGTACCTCACCAGCGGTCATATTGCCAAAGAGACGGAAGGTGAAGCTGATGATGCGCACAAAGTGGCTAAATAACTCTAATATGCCGACAAAGGCATTGATTACCCCGGTCATAAGACCACCAAGGGCAGTGCGAATCTTGCCCCTGAGTAATTGCTTCAGGCTTTGCAGAAGCAGACCAAAGTTGAAGAAGACTGTGGTCAGGTAACGGGTTGCTCCCAGAGCCCTCATCCCCCAATACTCTATAAAGACAAAAGACATCAGGGCAAAGGCAAGAGGCATATTAAGGTCAGTATTGGCACTGCGAAAGAGAGGCCATTGATTTTTGATCGAGGCTACTGCATCGTTAGCGGCAACCGAATCGCCTACCGAGAGGAGATGGCCTACTTCGCCATCGATAGGAGCTGTTATCTCATCGCCAGACTCTAAGAGGTAGAGCACCTCTCCTCCCTCAACTCTATCTCCCTCCTCCACCTTGACACTAGCTACAATGCCAGCTACCGGAGCCTTTACCTCGGCTTGCTCCGTGCAAACTATGCCAGGTCCAAATAGGGGTAAGAGAGCTAAATAGGCATTGAAGATAACAAAAAGGAAGATGGTGACTACCACAGGGAAGAACCGGCGCCCGTTTTCCTTGCCTGCCACGCCCTCTACAAAGTTTAATAGTAGCTCTAGCCCAGCCTCTACCAAGCCCTGTAGCCTGCCAGGGATGAGTTTCATCTTCCGGGTAGCCGCATAGAATATGGCTACTAATACTATGATAGTAGACCAGGAGGCAATAAGGGTATTAGTAATAGGAAAGCCGAAAAGCTCGAAGACCGTCTCAGCCGGGAGCTTAAAATGCGGTTCAGGGAATTTCATAAAGCTGGGGACTTCTATACCAAAGAGGCTGGAACCTATAGCACCACCAACTAAACCAACCAAGAAGAGAGCCAGAACAACGACAAGGATCCCAACCAGCATGCGGGTGGAGCAGCCAAGCTGGGGCACTAATTGTCCTCCTTCTCTTTGCTTTGTTGCTCCTTTAATAGCGGGGATATCATGCGATAGGTTCCGAGGAAGGCTACTGCCAGCCCGAGGAAAAGCCCAACCAAAGTAAATACTATCGAAGTCTCCAGCTTTCTGTCAAGCCAGACCCCTCCTATTATCCCGCCAGCAATCGATATACCAATGTACCACCCAATGCCAATAAGCCTGGCTGCCAAAACCCACTTGCCCATTCCTGTTCCATTATCTCAGAAGCTGTCTCACTATACTATGCCCTGTGCCCTTGGTCAACCTTGGTTACCTGAGAGCGTTTAGCGTCATTGCGAGGAGTAGATCATTCTGTAGGGACAGACCTTCAGGTCTGTCCGTTGGTCGGACAGGTCTAAAGACCTGTCCCTACATTATTAAACGTTTCCCACCTTTGCACTCTATGAAGAGAATACCTTATAATAACGACACTGGATAAAGGAAATGAGTAAAAGGTTAGCTAGTATAACTGAACAACGCTTAGATAAATTGCAGAGGCTTCGGGCTCGAGGTATCAATCCTTATCCCAATCGCTACCACCGCACCCATACCGCCCAGGAAGCAAAGGCCCTCTTTGAACAAGGTAAGATTGCTGCCGACTCAGTGTTAAGTCTCGCTGGTCGCATTGTAGCTCATCGAAGTATGGGAAAGGCTACCTTCATTGACCTTCAGGATGGCTCAGGGAAAATCCAAATCTACTTTCGCAGCGATGAGCTCGGTAAGGGAAAATACGACCTTATCCAAGATTTCGATATCGGGGATTTTATCGGTGTCAGCGGGGGCCTCTTTAAGACACAGAGCGGTGAAATCACCCTAAAGGTGTCTGATTTCACTATGCTGGCTAAGTCAATTCAGCCTCTGCCTGAGAAGTGGCATGGGCTAGTGGATGTGGAGAAGCGCTATCGCCAGCGCTACCTTGACCTCATCTCCAATCAAACGGCAAAGGATATATTCTTGACACGTAGTCGCGTTATTGCTGCTATGCGGCGCTTCTTGGATAGCCGAGGTTTTATCGAAGTGGAAACTCCGGTGCTTCACCCCATAGCGGGAGGAGCCAGGGCTTGTCCTTTTATCACCCATCATCAGGCTCTAGACCAAGACCTATACCTGCGCATTGCCACAGAGCTTTACCTCAAACGACTCATTGTCGGCGGCTTTGACAAGGTTTACGAGATCGGGCGCATCTTCCGCAACGAGGGCATCTCTACCAAGCATAACCCCGAGTTTACTATGCTGGAGAGCTACGAGGCTTATGCCGACTACAATGATGTGATGAAAATGGCTGAGGAGATGATATCTGGCATAGCCCAGGAGGTCTTAGGCACCCATCAGGTCAGTTTCGGTGAGAATACCATAGACTTCACCCTTCCGTGGCAGCGCATCACACTGCGTGAGGCTATTCTTCAAGGGTGCGGCATTGATTTTGAGAAGCGTCTTGAAGGGGGCGCTCCAAACCTACGTCAGGCGATGCAGGCAATCGGGATGGAACTAGAGGAAACCCTCAGCCCAGCCTATCTCATCGATAAACTGGCTTCTACCTTCGTGGAACCCAAACTGATTCAGCCTACCTTTGTGCTGGACTATCCAGTGGACACCACCCCCTTGGCTAAGAGAAAGCCCGACAATGAGCAGTTAGTGGAGCGGTTTGAAGTTTTCGCCGGTGGGATGGAGATTGCCAATGCCTTCACCGAGCTTAACGACCCAGAAGAGCAGGCTAACCGCTTTACCACCCAGGAAGAATGGCGGGCCAAGTTTGGTGATGAAGAGGCAGAACGGTACCAGGCTGATTTTGTTCTGGCATTAGAGCACGGCATGCCCCCTACCGGTGGCTTAGGGGTGGGGATTGACCGTCTGGTGATGCTTCTCACTAATCAGTCCTCTATCCGAGAGGTGATCCTCTTTCCTCAGCTGAAGACAAAAGAGTAGATTGAGGGTATTTAATTGTCACCCTGAGCGGATAGCGAAGGGTCTCTAGATTCTTCCCCCGATAAATCGGGGTCAGAATGACGAGTAGGATTATTAAACAAAGTAGTAGATTGGTTATTGAAAAAGATGCTTAGCATCCAATTTATCCGCCAAAACCCTGAGATAGTTCGAGAAGCGTTGGAGAAGCGCCATGATAGTGCACCCCTGGATGACATCCTTACCCTAGATGAGCAACGCCGCAAGCTACTGCAACAGGTAGAAACATTGAGAGCACAACAGAAAAGGGAAAGCAAGGAGATTGCTCGTCTCACAGGGTCGGGGAAAGAGCAGAAAATAGCTCAGATGCGACAGGTAGGGGAACGGATTGATTCCTTTCAAAAGGAGGTCGACGAGACAGAGGCAAAGCTTGAAGACCTTCTCCTCCGCATACCCAACATCCCTCATTCCAGCGTCCCTGTGGGGAAAGATGAGAGTGACAATATAGTGGTGCGAAGCTGGGGAGAGCCTCGCCAATTCGATTTTACCCATCTTCCCCACTGGGAGTTAGGTGAGTCGCTGGATATTATTGACTTCCCCAGAGGAGTGAAACTCAGCGGCACCCGTTTTTATGTGCTTAAAGGAGTGGGGGCACTCCTTCAGCGGGCGCTAATTACCTTGATGCTAGACCTTCATGTCAAAGAGCATGGTTATACTGAAATTTATCCCCCCTATATGGTCAAGCGGGACTGCATGGTGGGTTCAGCCAATCTGCCCAAATTCGCTGATAACCTTTATCACGATGACGAGGATGATTTCTGGTTCATCCCCACTGCCGAGGTACCCCTAACTAATCTCCATCGGGAAGAGATCCTTGAGCCGGATACCTTACCCCTCTATTATGTAGCCTATTCTGCCTGCTTTCGCCGTGAGAAAATGGCCGCTGGCAGAGATACCCGAGGCATCAAGCGAGGACATCAATTTGACAAAGTAGAACTTTACAAGTTCACCGAGCCTATTGACTCAATTGAGGAGCTGGAAAAGATGGTGGCGGATGCTGAGGATGTCTGCCGCAAGCTGGGTATTCCTTATCGAGTGGTGCAACTTTGCACTGGCGACCTGGGCTTTGCTGCTACCAAGGCCTATGACATTGAAATGTGGGCTCCTGGCTGTGAGGAATGGCTGGAGGTCAGCAGCCTGAGCAATTGCGGTGAATTCCAGGCCAGAAGGGCTAACATTCGCTATCGACCTGAGCCTGATGCCAGACCACAGTTTGTTCATACCCTTAACGGCTCTGGGTTAGCCTTGCCCCGGGTTCTTATCGCTGTATTAGAAAACTATCAGCAGGCTGATGGCAGCGTATTGATACCAGAGGTGCTACGCCCTTATACGAGGGGGCTAGAGGTCATAAAGAAAGCAAAGTAACCCTTTAGAGTGCTTTCCCTTTAGGCTTCCCTCCCTGCCTTCAATATGCGGGTAACCTCCACTAAGCGCTTTGCCAGGGCATGGGCTGACTTTATGCCAGACTCGTCTTTCAATACCCCTAACTTATCTCTGGGGTCAAATTTTCCCGCCCCCTCATCACTGGACAAGCCTACAGCGCCAAATTGACAAAAGCCTTCCCCAGGGGTGACCACTACCATGCCCCAGCCAAGGAAGGTAGAAACGACACTAAGTAAAGCGGTTTCTGGACCGGTGTTCCTCCGCCAGGCAACGGTTAGTGCTCCAGCTACCTTGTTGGTCAGCATCCTCTTATAGTGCTTTCCTAAAATAATAGCTCGGAATCTGTCTAGGAAAATAGCCAGATATCCGGAGAGCCGGGTAGCGTATGTTGGGGTAGCCAGGAGCAGAGCATCTGCTTCAAGAATCTTGGGATATATCTCCATCATGTCATCCTTTGCGGCGCAAAACTTGTCCTTCTCTTGCTTACTAATGCACCAGTTACAGTGTCGGCAATCTTCAATTCGCTTGCCCGCTAAGGGTATTATTTCTGTGCTTACATTACCTAAACCTTGAGCGACCTTGAGCGCCTCCTTAAGAAAAACCTCGGTGTTACCTCCCTTAATAGGGCTGCCACATACACCCAAGACCTTGATCTCCATTTCGCCTCCTCAAAGTTTAATCACCTAATAATATCCCCCTGAGCCTATTTGGGCAATCGAGGGATGTAGCCAATAGCTCTTTGACTTGCTTATTCCCTTCAGGAGAGTTTCTAGTAGGGTGGGTGGAATGAAATGGAACCCACCACTCCCAATGCCTTGTAGCGGGTTTCGCTCTGCTTCACCCACCCTACTGTTCTATAGGGTGGTCTCCTGGTCGACAAGACTCTTTGAGCTGATGTATGAAAGCATCTTCTCTCACATCTTGGGTAGATTGGAACATCCGCTCCAACAGTGCCTAGAGCAGATGCTCTAGGCTACCCCTTTTGTCATTCTGAGGAAGCGAAGCGACCGAAGAATCTCTCGCTATTGCTCAGGGTGAGACTGAAGACCTTCGTATCGGCATTATTGACAAGTTTGAGAGTGTGTGCTATAAGGCAAGAAACTTTAGCTAGAAAACGCCATAGTAATATAGAGAGGAAGCAACAGTTGGCTTATGGAGATTAGGAGAAGGTGATGTATATTCTGTTTGGACTAGCGATTGTGGTTGTATATCCACTCTTCCTGGTCACCTATTCGCTAAAGGAAATTAGAAAGTTGATCCCCTTTGGCTTTCTCTTGCTTCCTATATGGTTCCCGATTATCATACTCAGCACCTATCTTGAGCAGGGCTACCTGTGGCTGAGGCAGCGAGAAGAGTTATACCGTAGTGGTGGGAAACGGTTTCGTATCGGCGTGGGAAGGCCCCGTAGTGGTGTGGCAAAACCCCGTAGCGATGTGGCAAAGCCCCGTGCTGTGGCGAAAAAGTAATGGGGTAAAGGAAGTTCTCTTTTAAAAGTCAAGCTTGCTCTGCAGGAGAGTGGTGAATTTAACCGCACTCTAGCTATGGTTTGACTCTGTTGCCTCTCTCAATCTTACCTTAGCCACCCGTACCCTTGCTCCCTTGCCTTTGCCCAATGATTAGGTCCTTGATCCGCTTTGGGCCTGGCAAACCGGAGGCAACAATTTCATACCCTGCGGTTCCTGCAGTAGCGATCATTACATCGCCGATTCTGAAAATCCTCTGCAGGAGGCCCTGTTTGATATTGATGGTGCGGACATCTTTAATGAATAGCTCTACAAAATTCTTCGAAAGAACCCCCTTCTCCAAAGAAACTCGACTCTCGTAGACACGCAAGACAAGTGCCCATCGTTTCCACAAAGCGATAATCAGTGGTATGATGAGCCAGAAAAACACGAAGTGCCAGAAGAAGTTCCACCAAGATGGCCGAGCTTCCAACAATAACTTTTCCCCACTCATGCATCTACCTCCCTTCTCAAGTCCATCTGCATTTCACCTACCCCCGATTGTTTTCTGACAGGAAAATCCTCTATGGCATTATAGCACACTCGGCTTGGATACAAAGCAAGAAACGTGTCATCTCAGCTATGGGACTGTCTGCTTTCTACCCTTAGTTTACCTAACCCTTCTGTTTTCTTGTTTGAAGAATGTTGGCAATTTTGGAAATCAGAGCGTAATTAGGCTATAATCCAAAGCTGGAGGGGTGTCCGAGTGGCCTATGGAGGCGGTCTTGAAAACCGCTCCCCGATTTATCGGGGCGTGGGTTCGAATCCCACCCCCTCCGCCAATTTTCAGAATTAGGTGGCAGCATTACGACCGCAAAAACTGGGGCTGTTGTGGGAGGTCTCATCGGTGGCAATCTATACCATGCTTGGTTGGGCATTGCTCTTTGGCGAAAATCAAAATTAAATGATAAAGAGTAAAAATATGTTTACATTTCAAGATATTCGAATAGATTCAGGAAGATATAATCTTTATGGTAAATTGTATCTGATAGATAAAAATTTACCAACTATTTTATTGCTTCATGGTTTGGGTTTTCATTCTTTTGAGTATGATGAGTTAGCGCCCCTTTTAGTAGAACAGGGATACAATTGTTTGGCTTTAGATTTTCGGTGTTGCGGCAAAAGTGAGGGGGAAAGGGGCTATTGGACATTAAAGGATTATATTGAGGATACCAATAGCGCGTTAGATTATATCCGTGCTGAAATTAATGATCAAATAGGTGTTTTTGGCAATAGCCTTGGGGCCACTGTGGGTGTTCATGCTGCAGCAGATGATAGAGCGCATAAAATCAAAAGCTTGGTTGCCAGCAATTGCGCTACTCGCCCAATTGATTTTGTGATGAACAGCTTTAGAAAGTTTTTGTTGATGATGTGTAGCATAGTATCAAAAATTATCCCATTGAGAGTTAGTGTTAATTACTTCCTTCCTTATAGTAAATTCTTGTCTAATTCCAAAATTATCAGAAGCATTAAGAATGATAAGCTTATATCTGACGCGCGTAAATTCTCTGTTTCTACCTATAAAGAATTGCTTTCTTGGGATGCCACTAAAATTGCTGGGAAAATAGACATACCTATTTTAGTTCTATCACATAATGAAAATGATTTGTTTCAGACCAAGGATCAATCTATGTTGCTATATAATTTTGTCAAAGAACCAAAAGAATTGAAGCTCCATGATGCAGGACATGTTCCAAACCTTGAAAATGCCAACTTGGTTAATAGAATATTGTCTGATTGGTTTAACAAAACATTGAAGTCGCAAATTTAGTTTTATGGAAAAAGAATTTGTCGCCAAAAACTTGAAATCAGGGCGGCGCGTCAACTTTGTTGGCACAGAATTCGGCGGTGGAAAAGCGAGGGCAAGCAAAAATTCCTTCCCCCAACCCTCTTCTTTTTTGCCCGAGCGATTGGATTTCAGAATTCAGCGTTCGGATTTTGTCCAAAAGGCACCGCCAAGAGGAGGTCAGGAATGGCAAGTGCAGGCATAAGCTCATTGTTTTCTCTGAAAGACAGGGTCGCCATTGTGAGTGGTGCTGGCAGAGGGACGGGGAGAGGCATTGCTCTAGAGATGGCTAAAGCGGGGGCTGATGTGGTGGTTGCTGCACGAACCGCTGAAGCTATCGAGAGCGTGGCAGCAGAGATTCGCCATCTGGGCCGGAAAGCTCTTGCTGTGCCTACAGATGTGCGAGTCAGTGAGCAGGTAGCCAATTTGGCAAAAAGAGCACTGGAAGAGTTCCGCAGAATTGATATTCTGGTCAACAATGTGGGGACTAGCTTCTTAAAGCCAGCTTTAGAGCTAAGCGAGCGGGGGTTTGATTCCCTTCTGCGGGAGAATCTAACGGGCTGCTTCTTGTGCAGCAAGGCAGTAGCGGAAGCGATGATAAAGCAGGGGAAGGGGAGCATTGTCAATATTGCCTCCACAGAGGGTCTGCGGGCTGGCCCGACTAACCCGGCTTATGGGGCTGCTAAAGCTGGAGTTATCAATTTGACCCAGAGTTTAGCCGTGGAGTGGGCTCCCTATCATATTCGGGTCAATACAGTGGTCCCAGGCTTTATTGAAACAGCCTTTCCCTATAGTTTAGAAGTCCCCCATTTGCGGGACTTATTTGATAGAGTCCCCTTAAAGCGTGCTGCGAAAATTGAAGAGATTGCAGCGGCAGTGATTTATCTTGCCTCCGATGCTGCCGATTATGTTACCGGGGCAATGATTGTCATTGATGGCGGAATGACCTGCTTGCTGGGTTGACCAGCAAGGTGAGATAAGCACAAAAACTACCTTCTTATTCGCCCCTTTATCTCTTTTTCCACCAAGGGCAAGATGTTACTCTCCCCTTGCTCTGGTATGTCAAACCAGTGAATGCGTGGGTTATTGAGTCTAAACCAAGCATACTGGTGGCGGGCAAAGCGATGGGTCTCAAATTTGATCTGCTGGATAGCAGCAGCTAGATCTACTTTCCCCTGGAGAAACTGACCAATCTGCTTGTAGCCTACGCCGGACATAGCCGGGAGCTCGAATCCGTAGC
>CAZNKW010000004.1:0-19429 GCA_964573655.1 uncultured Dehalococcoidia bacterium | reverse complement strand
AAACTACCGTAGACAGTATGCCACCTGGTTCTACGCCGAGGAGGGTAGGGGTAACTCGAAGAGTCTTGTCGACCTAGAGCATCTGCTCTAGGCACTGTTGGAGCGGATGCTCCAACCTACCCGAGATGTGTGAGGGGCTACAGGCACCCGCCCTGCGCTAATCCCCGGATTATGGAGACAAACTCTGGTTGCCAAAAAACCTGAAAACGGTATAGTTTGACTTTTGTTATGATTATGTAGTAAATTAATAGAATACTTTTAGAGGAGAGGAATGCCTACAGCTAACCAACTTGCCCGACGGGGACGAAAGAGGATTACCCGGAGGACTAAGGCTCCAGCGCTGTGCCTTGGGTTTAATGCACTTAAGCGCCAGACAAAACGAACTAAAGGTTCTCCGCAGAAGAGAGGGGTTTGCATTCAGGTAAAGACCATGACCCCGAAGAAACCTAATTCTGCCTTGCGCAAGATTGCCCGAGTACGGCTAACCAATGGCATGGAGGTAACTGCCTATATCCCCGGCGAAGGACACAACTTGCAAGAGCACTCTGTAGTTTTGATTCAAGGAGGTCGGGTAAAAGACCTGCCTGGGGTGCGCTATCATATTGTCCGTGGCACCCTGGACACAGGTGGCGTGGTCGACCGCCGACAGGCTCGCAGCAGATACGGGACAAAGCAAGTTAAGGGCTCGGGAGCTTAGTTCCTGGACTGTCCAGGAAAGAGGCTATTCAACAATGAGGAAAGTGCCCGAGCCTTTTTTGTGATTTGGAGATTTAAAAATGCCGAGAAGAGGGAAGATAGTAAAAAGAGAGGTGCCCCCCGACACCAAATATGGTAGCCTGCTGGTAGCTAGGGTTATTAATAAGGTGATGAAATGGGGCAAGAAAAGGAAAGCCGAAAGGATTGTTTATACTGCCCTTGAGCTTGCTTCAGGGCAGGTAAAGAAGTCGCCGGCTGATCTCATGGAGCAGGCAATTAAGAATGCAACACCACTCCTTCAAGTTAAACCCCGCCGTGTCGCTGGAGCTACTTATCAGGTGCCTGTAGAAGTCAGAGGTGACCGTGGCACCTCAACAGCCATCCGCTGGCTACTAAGTTCAGCTAGAGCGCGGAGTGGCAAGTCAATGGCGGAAAAACTCGCTGCTGAGATTGTGGATGCTGCCCAGGGTCAAGGGGCGACAATCAAGAAGCGTGAGGATACGCATAAAATGGCCGAGGCAAACAGAGCCTTTGCACACTTTCGATGGTAGAGAAGTCGTTGGTTACTGAGTCCTTCACTGAATCAGCCGCCTACCCTGAGTTGGAGATAGTCAGGGGGAGGGTAGGTGGAATGGTTGAAACTATCCCTTTACATCAAATAAGAAACATTGGCATAATTGCCCATATAGATGCCGGTAAGACTACCATTACCGAGAGGGTGCTTTACTACACTGGTCGCACCTATAAGATTGGGGAAGTAGATGAAGGAACAGCGGTAATGGACTGGATGGACCAAGAACGGGAACGAGGGATTACGATCACTGCTGCAGCTACCACCTGCTATTGGCTGGGGCATCGCATTAATATTATTGATACCCCAGGGCATGTAGATTTCACTGCTGAAGTGGAGCGCAGTCTGCGGGTGCTCGATGGAGGGGTGGTGATCTTCGATGCCGTGGCAGGCGTTCAGCCTCAGTCAGAGACCGTATGGCGTCAGGCAGATTGTTACCGAGTTCCCAGGATTTGCTTCGTTAACAAGATGGATCGAGTAGGTGCTGATTTCCATCGCACGGTGACTATGGTAAGGGAGATTCTTGGTGCCAAGGCAGTACCTATTCAGTTACCTTTAGGAGAAGAGAAGTCCTTTGAGGGAATTATCGATCTGATAGAAAACAAAGCCTGGTCTTTTTCGGAAGATATCACTTCTTTGCCTGTTGAACTGGACATTCCCCAAGATTATGTAGAGAAGGCTGGGGAGCAACGGAGGATCTTGTTGGAGAGATTGGCCGAAGAGGATGAACAGCTTATGGGAGCTTATTTAGAAGGGCGTACCGTCACTGCTTTGGAGATAAAAGTAGCCTTGCGAAGAGCCTCTCTGGCTAATAAGGTTGTGCCTGTTCTTTGCGGTAGCGCCTTGAAAAACAAGGGTATCCAGCCACTGCTAGATGCTATAGTAAACTATCTCCCCTCGCCTTTAGATGTGCCACCAGTTGAGGGCACTCATCCTAAAACGGGCAAGGTGGCTACCCGGCTAGCTAGTGAAGCAGCACCTTTCTCTGCCCTTGCCTTTAAGGTAGTTTCTGACCCCTTTGTTGGCAGGCTGGTGTATTTTAGAGTTTATTCAGGGAAAGTGAAAGCCAAGGCCCAGGTACTCAACTCTACCAGGGAGCAGAAGGAGCGCCTCGGCAGATTACTCCGAATGCATGCTAACCATCGGGAAGAGGTGGATGAGGTTTACGCCGGTGGGATTGCTGCTGCCTTGGGTTTAAAGAACACTTTCACTGGTGATACATTATGTGATCCCGCTAAGCCTATCTTACTTGAGGCTATCCGTTTCCCAGAGCCAGTAATCTCCATGGCTATTGAACCGAAGACTAAAGCCGATCAAGACAGGATAGGAAATGCTTTGGTAAAACTAACGGAAGAAGATCCCACCTTTGAAACAAGGTATGATCAGGAGACAGGTCAAACTGTCATCTCAGGTATGGGTGAGCTACACCTGGAGGTTCTACTAGAGCGCATGCGGCGCGAGTTTGGGGTAGAAGCAAGGACAAGCAAACCCCAGGTGGCTTACAAAGAGACAATCACTCAGCCAGCGCAAGCGGAAGGAAGATTCATAAAACAGTCCGGGGGGCGGGGACAGTATGGTCATGTCATGCTTAAACTAGAGCCTGGGGAGAGGGGTAGTGGTTTTGCCTTTACTAACCAGATTCGGGCAGGGTCTATACCCAGAGAGTTTATCCCAGCAGTTGCAGCAGGTGTAAAGGAGACCTTAGAGAGGGGGGTATTAGCTAGCTATCCTATAGTTGATATTAAGGTGACTCTTTATGATGGTAGCTTTCACGAAGTGGACTCCTCCGAGCTTGCTTTCAAGATGGCGGGGGCGATTGCCCTGAAGGAAGGGGTGCGCCGAGCCAAGCCTATTCTTCTGGAGCCGATTATGAAATTAGACGTATTCACTCCCGAGCAATTTCTGGGTGACATATTGGGGGACCTCGATGCCCGAAGGGCAAATATTGAAGGCATTGGAGTTCAAGGAGATACCAGAGTGGTTCACGCTCTCATTCCGTTAGGAGAGGCTTTTGGTTATGCCACCGCACTCCGATCCTTGAGCCAAGGTAGGGCTACCCATTCAATGGAGTTCCATCATTACCAGGAGTTGCCCCCGGCTTTGCTGCAGCAGATTATTGTTGGGGGGAGGGCAATGTAAGATGCCAAAACAAAAGATCCGTATTAAGTTGAGATCCTTTGACCACAAGATACTAGACCAATCAGCGGTGCAGATTACGGAGACAGCGGAGCAGACTGGAGCCCGAGTGGCTGGGCCAGTACCCTTGCCAACACGCATTCAGAAGTTCTGTGTTATCCGCTCCCCCTTCATTGATAAAGACTCAAGGGAACAATTCGAGATCCGGACTCATAAGCGCCTGATTGACATTCTTAACCCTACCTCCAAAACTATCGAGGCTCTAACTCGATTAAACCTACCCTCAGGGGTAGATGTAGAGATAAAGTTATAAGGGAATTATAAGGAAAGATAATGGCGGAGATTAAAGGGATTCTAGGTCGAAAGTTAGGCATGACCCAAATATTTGATGAAGATGGAAACCTAGCGGCAGTAACCGTGATTGAGGCTGGTCCTTGCTTTGTTTCCCAGATCAAGACCCGAGCTAGAGATGGCTATGATGCAGTGCAGCTTGGTTTTGGGGAAACCAAGCGGCTTAATTCTCCAGAGAAGGGACACCTTAAGGGTGTGGGTCATCAACTCAAGTACCTCAGGGAATTGAGGGTCAATGAGCCCGTGTCTGTTGAGGTGGGACAAGGGGTAGACGTGAGCATTTTTAAAAAGGGTGAGCGGGTGGATATCACAGGAATATCGAAAGGTAAAGGTTTTGCCGGAGTAGTAAAGCGACACCACTTCGCCGGAGGACCTAAGAGTCATGGCCAGTCAGACCGCCATCGTGCCCCTGGTTCTGTTGGGTCTACTACCTTTCCGGGGAGAGTGCTTAAGGGGACACGCATGGCAGGACATATGGGGACTAGGCGGGTAAACGTGCGTAACTTAAAGGTGCTTCAAGTAGATCCAGGTCGCAATCTTCTTTTAATTAAAGGAGCAGTGCCCGGCGCTATAAATGAGCTCTTAGTCATTAAAAAATCGACTAAAGGCGGTAGCAATGCAGCTTCCGGTTCATAATAGTTTGGGTGAGGTTGTCAACCACATCGAAATAGAGGATAATATCTTCGCTGTGCCTTTTAATGAAGCCGTAGTACACCAAGCGATGGTGAGGCAGTTAGCTAATGCTCGTCTGGGGACAGTCGATACCAAGACAAGGGGAGAGGTTTCTGGAAGCACAAAGAAGCTATATCGGCAGAAACATACTGGATGGGCAAGGCGAGGGGCGAGGCGCTCGCCCCTGCTCAGGGGTGGGGGGATAGTCTTTGGTCCTCATCCCAGGAGCTACAGAAAGGGGATGCCTAAAAAAATGCGCCGCATAGCCTTGAGATGTCTTCTCTCAGCAAAAGCCTCCGCAGGGGAGATAAGGGTAGTGGAACAATTTGAGCTTACAAAGCCTAAGACAGCAGAGATGGCACGCATACTAAAGGCACTAGGGGCAGATTCCTCAGCTCTTATTGTTACTGCTGAGCCAGAGACTGATGTAATTAAGTCAGCTAGCAATCTACCCAAAACAAAAACGCTGCCGGCTGCTTTACTTAATGTTGTAGATCTCCTTTCTCACAAGTTCCTGGTAATCACCATAGACGGGTTGCGCCGGGTTGAGCAGACTTGGGGTAGAAGGCAGCTTGCCTCACAGGGTTGAGTAGAAAATGCATCTTTACCAGGTATTGCGTCGCCCTATAATTACTGAAAAGAATACTGCTCTTCAAGAACAAAACAAATATGCTTTTGAGGTAGCCGAGAAAGCTAATAAGCACCAAGTTAAACAGGCAGTGGAGAAGGCTTTCAAGGTGAAGGTAGTGGGGGTGAATGTGCTAACTGTTCCTAGCAAGACACGAAGAGTGGGGAGACGTCAGGTGAAGACATCCCCTTGGAAGAAGGCAGTGGTTACCCTCGAAGCAGGGCAAAAGATCGAGTTTTTTGAGGGTGTTTAAAGATGGCACTCAAGGTATATAAACCTACTTCCCCGGGGAGGAGGGGCATGACTGGCTCCACCTTTGAGGAGATTACTAGAAAAGGGCCAGAGAGGTCTTTGCTTTTGCCTTTGAAAAGGAAAGGGGGGCGTAATAATCAAGGCAGGATAACAGTAAGACATCGAGGTGGTGGAGCTAAGCGGAGGCTGCGCATCATCGATTTCAAACGGGATAAGACTGGCATCCCCGCTGAGGTGTTGGCTATCGAATACGACCCCAATCGCTCTGCACGTATTGCCTTAGTTCAGTACGCTGATGGAGAGAAGCGTTATATCCTCGCCCCTCTAGGTTTAGCAGTGGGGGATATTATCTCCTCGGGACCCAACGCAGAGTTGAAGCTGGGTAATACCCTGCCTTTAGGACAAATTCCGGTGGGCACTATGATTCACAATATCGAGCTCCAGCCGAGCAAAGGGGGGCAAATAGTGCGCAGTGCTGGAACCTCTGCCCAGGTTATGGGGCAGGAGGATCGATATACCTTGGTAAAGTTGCCCTCCGGTGAAGTGCGCAAAATCCTTAATGTTTGCCTGGCTACTATTGGTCAGGTGGGGAATGTAGATCATCAGAATATAAAGTTAGGTAAGGCAGGGCGTAAGAGATGGCTAGGTCGGCGGCCCACTGTCCGAGGTTCAGCAATGAGCCCCCGTGATCACCCCCATGGCGGGGGAGAGGGTAGATCTCCCCGGGGGATGAATCCCAAAACCCCTTGGGGCAAACCAGCCTTAGGCTATAAGACCCGCAAGAACAAAACCAGTGATAAAATGATTGTTAAACGGAGGAAGTAGAGGAAGTAGGAGAATGGGAAGGTCGATAAAGAAAGGTCCCTTTATTGATGCAAAGCTGATGAAGAAGGTGGAGGCGATCAACCTAGGGGGGGAGAAAACAGTGATAAAAACCTGGTCTCGTGCTTCTACTGTTGTCCCTCAGATGATAGGACATACCATTGCTGTGCACGATGGAAGGAGGCATGTGCCCATCTTTATTACCGAGAATATGGTAGGGCATAGGCTCGGGGAGTTTGCCCCTACTCGGACTTTTAGAGGCCATGTAACAAAGGAAGGGGCTAGCCAGAGGCAAAAGTGATGGAGGTAAAGGCAGTAGCCAAATATGTGGGCATATCCCCTCGGAAACTACGCTTAGTGGCAGAGACAGCAAGAGGGAAAAAGGTGGATGAAGCCTTGGCTCTCCTTAACCTCTCCCCTACTCCAGCAGCCCGGATGATAGCTAAAGTAATAAAATCAGCTGCAGCCAACGCGGAGAATAACTATCAAAGCCCCCCCTCCGAGCTTAAGGTAGTGAAACTCTTTGTTAACCAAGGGGCTTCCTTGAAAAGAGCTCGCCCCCAGGCTCGAGGGCGCGTAAATCCTATCCTAAGGCACTCAAGTCACATTACTGCCATTGTTGATACGGAGGAGTAATTGGGACAGAAGGTTCATCCTACAGGCTTTAGAATTGGCATTATTAATGACTGGCGTTCAAAGTGGTATGCTGGTAAGCATTATACAGAGTTTCTCCAAGAGGACCTCCACATCCATAAGCTACTTGAAGCAGAGAGCCCAGAAGCCGGCATCTCTAAGGTGGACATCGAGCGCTGGGCAAATGAAATAATAGTCACTGCTCATACTGCCAGGCCAGGCATTGTCATTGGGCGGGGGGGACAAAGGGTAGATGAATTGAGGCATTCTCTGGAGGAACTCTGTGGAAAAAGGGTTCGGCTAAACATACAAGAAATTCGGGAGCCTGAACTTGATGCTTACCTGGTAGCCAAGAATGTGGCTAGTCAAATTGAGCATCAGGTTGCTTATCGTCGGGCAATGAAGCGGACAATCTCTCGCACCATGCAAGCTGGTGCCAAAGGGATAAAGATAACCTGTTCTGGGAGGCTTGGTGGTGCCGAGATAGCGCGTACCGCGACCTTTCGTGAAGGGAGAGTGCCGCTGCATACATTACGTGCTGACATCGATTATGGATTTTGCGAGGCACGTACATTATTGGGGCGTATTGGGATAAAGGTCTGGATCTATAAGGGCGATATCCTTCCAGAGCCTAAGGAGCTGGAGGCAGAAACCCCTCAACCCAGAGTAGCTGGTGAGGAGCTAAAAGAAGAGACAGCTATAATAGAAGAACCGATTGAGGTAAGAGGCGATGTTACAGCCGAAGAGAGTAAAGTATCGGAAAGTGCATAGGGGGAAAATCAGCGGAAGAGCCCAGACGGGCAATACCCTGATTTCCGGAGATTTTGGACTTCAAGCACAAGGAAGTGCTCGGCTCACTGCTAGGCAAATTGAAGCAGCACGCCGGGCTATTGTTCACTATCTTCGCCGCGGGGTCAAGCTGTGGATTCGTGTTTTCCCTGATACGCCGGTATCCAAAAAGCCAGCGGAGACACGCATGGGTAGTGGTAAGGGTACCTTGGATCACTGGGTGGCAGTGGTTAAGCCAGGGAGGATACTCTTTGAAGTCAGTGGGATTAAGGAGGAGGCAGCTAAAGAAGCCATGCGCCTCGCCTCCCACAAGCTCCCTATTGCTACTAAGTTTGTAACTAAGGGGATGGAGTGAGAGCAGAGGAAATTCGCGCCCTCAGTGATGAGGAATTGACAAAGCAATTAGAGGAGGCCCACCAGGAGCTATTTAATCTCCGCTTCCGCCTAGCTACTAGACAGCTAGTAAATCATCGCCAGATTCGCCAGGTGAAAAAGAAGATTGCCAAAATGATGACCATAAGGCGCCAGAGAGAACTGATTGGAACTTAATAGGGAGCCAATTTTTATGGATAAGAAACGCAAAACCTTTGTGGGACATGTGGTGAGTGATAAGATGGATAAAACAGTAGTGGTAGCTGTGGAATCACGTAAACCTCATCCTTTGTATAAGAAGACCATTAAACGCCAGGTTAAGCTCAAAGCCCATGATGAAGACAATGCTTGTCAAGTAGGGGACATGGTAAGAATTGTGGAAAGCCGCCCACTTTCTAAAACTAAGCATTGGCGGGTGATAGAAATAGTATCTAAAGGGAAGGTAGCTGAGATTCAGCCCGATGATTCAGCCTTATAGTAGACTTAAAGTGGCTGATAATAGTGGAGCCAAAACTATTATGTGTATCAACGTGCCTGGAGGCACCAGGCGAAGGTATGCTGGTGTAGGCGATGTCATTGTCGCTGCAGTGAAACAGGCAGTGCCCAGGGGGTCAGTCAGAGAAGGGGAGGTAGTAAGGGCAGTTATTGTGCGCACTGCCAAAACTTATCGCCGCCGTGATGGCTCATATATCAGATTTGATGATAACGCTGCTGTAATTCTCACTGAACAAAATAATCCAAAAGGCACTCGTATCTTTGGTCCTGTAGCTAGGGAACTGCGAGAGAAGGATTTCACTAAGATCATCTCCCTGGCACCGGAGGTATTGTAAAGGTGAATATCCGCAAAAACGATACCGTGCTGGTAATCCGTGGTAAGGATAAAGGGAAAAAGGGCAAGGTGCGCTATGCCTTCCCTAAAGAGAACCGTCTAATAGTAGAAGGTGCCAACATGATTAAAAAGCACAGCAAGGCACGGGCGGCGACAAGGCAAGCAGGTATCATCGAGCGAGAAGCTCCTCTTCATGTATCCAAGGTAATGTTAATCTGCAACAAGTGCAACCGTCCCGCTCGAGTAGGCCTCCGTTTTCTAGACGAAAAGAGAGTCCGTGTTTGCTCCTCCTGCCATGAGGTGATTGACTAGCTATGGAAAAGAAGGTTTTACCCAGACTGAAGGAGAAATACCTCCAAGAGGTTGTACCTGCCCTGATGGAAGAGTTTGGCTATACTAATGTAATGCAAGCACCAAGATTAGAAAGGGTTGTCATCAATATTGGTCTAGGAGAAGCAATTCAAAATCAAAAGGCTTTAGAATCGGCTGAAAAGGATTTGGCAACTATCTCAGGACAACATCCGGTCATCACTCGGGCCAAGAAATCTATTGCCGGTTTTAAGCTGCGGGCCGGTATGCCCATTGGGATGAAGGTGACATTGCGGGGCAGACGGATGTATGAATTCCTAGATAGATTGCTCAATGCAGTGCTACCACGCATCAGGGATTTCCGCGGTGTGCCACGGAATTCCTTCGACGGAAGGGGTGACTACAGTCTAGGTCTGAGGGAACAGCTGATCTTCCCTGAGATTGACTACGATAAAGTGGATAAGGCTCGAGGGCTTGAAGTTACCATTGTAACCACGGCTCTTTCAGATGAAGAAGGCAGGCGTCTTTTGGAACTCCTGGGGATGCCCTTTGTGAAAGGCTAGGGAAAATGGCAAAGACATCTAAGATTGTGAAGTCGCGGCGACCTCCTAAATATAAGGTTCAGCAGCGCAATCGGTGTCAATTATGTGGCCGACCTCGGGCTTATATGCGTAAGTTTGGGCTTTGCCGCATCTGCTTCCGAGAATTAGCCCTCAAGGGGGAAATCGCTGGAGTGAGAAAATCGAGCTGGTGAGCTAAATGACTACTGACCCTATTGCTGATATGCTAACAAGAATAAGAAACGCCAATATGGTAAGACACGAGTTCGTCTTGTTGCCTTGGTCTAAGATGAACCTGGCCATTGTTAGGATCTTGAAGGAAGAGGGCTTCATTGAGAATTACGAGGTACTTAAGGGCAGACCGGCAAGGATGGTCAAGGTCTACCTCAAATATACTGACAAGAATCAGCCAGTTATTTTGGGCCTGAAGCGGATAAGCAAGCCCGGACTCAGAGTCTATGTGATGAGGTCAGAAATCCCTCGAGTCTATGGAGGTTTGGGCATTGCCATCCTTTCCACCTCTAAAGGCGTAATGGCTGGACAGCGGGCGTGGAAACAGCACCTTGGGGGTGAATTGCTATGCTACGTTTGGTGACCCAGAGAAGGATGAACCATGTCTAGAATAGGGCAACTTCCTATTCCATTGCCAAAAGGGGTAACAGTAGACATCCAAGGGAGCGAGGTCATTGTAAAAGGGCCAAAGGGGGAATTGCATCGCTCCTTTCATCCAGCGATGTCTATTGCTTTGAAAGATGGCAGCTTAGTGGTTTCTCGACCCAGCGATCAAAAGATTTATCGTGCCCTGCATGGTCTAACACGCAGTTTGCTGGCTAATATGGTAGAAGGAGTGGAAAAGGGTTTTGAAAAGTCTTTGGAGACTGTCGGTGTTGGTTATCGGGCTCAAAAAGTTGGTGATAATTTAGTGCTCCAGGTAGGCTATACTCACCCGGTAGAAATATCCCCTCCCCCAGGTATATCTTTGCTAACGGAGGGTCCAAATCGAATTAAGGTCTCTGGGATAGATAAGGAATTGGTGGGTGAAGTAGCGGCTAGAATTCGCCGAGTGCACCCCCCCGATCACTATAAGGGTAAGGGGATTAGATATTTGGGGGAGAGGGTTCGCCTTAAGCCTGGCAAAGCCGGCAGGGCAGTAGGGAAGAAATAAAGCATGAGTAGAAGAGGTAGCCCTAGAGCACTACGAGAGAAAAGAATTGCCCGGGTTAGAGAAAAGATAAGGAGAAAGCAAACAAGGCCTCGGTTGTGTGTGTTCCGCAGCTCAAAACATATTTATGCCCAAATTATAGATGATGCGAAATCTCACACTATAGCTAGTGCCTCTAGCCTTGATCCAGAGCTGAAAGCCGAAGGGCAAGGGAAAACGAAAACTGCTGCATTAGTAGGTTCATTAGTTGCTAAGCGAGCTACAGAGACGGGGGTAACTCAGATTGTCTTTGATCGACATGGATATAAGTATCATGGTCGAGTTAAAGCCTTGGCTGAGGCAGCTAGAGAGTCAGGGCTAAAGTTTTAAACCCAGGGAAGAGATGGAGCAGAAAGAAGTAGAACCCAAGGAAGAGCTAAGCGAGAAGCTGATCTACGTCAACCGTGTTGCCAAGGTAGTTAAAGGAGGGAAGCACCTCAGGTTCAGTGCTTTAGTAGTAGTTGGCGATGGCCATGGACAGGTAGGTATTGGGATGGGCAAGGCAAACGAGGTTTCCCAGGCGATTCAAAAAGCCGGCACTACTGCCAAGAAAAATTTGGTTAACATCCCCTTAGCCGGAACAACTATTCACCATGAAATAATGGTTAAGTTTGGGGCAGCTCAGGTCCTGCTTAAACCAGCAGCGCCGGGCACTGGTGTTATTGCAGGTGGCAGCGTTCGCGCTGTGCTTGAGGTGGCTGGAGTGAAGGATATCCTGACCAAATCTCTAGGCAGCTCTAACCCCATAAATCTAGTTAAAGCAACCATGCTTGCTCTAAGCCAATTAAGAGAACCAGAAAAAGTACTGGCAGACCGGAAGGCACCATCAATTGCAAAAGGGCGAGGGAGGAGTGACTAAACTATACATTACCTGGGTCAAGAGCGATATTGGCTATGCTAAAGACCAAAGGATGACTCTTAAAGCCTTGGGACTACACCGCTTGCATCACAGTGTAAAACATGAGGATTCACCCTCAGTTCGTGGTATGATTGCCAAGGTAAAACATCTGGTCGAAGTGGAGGAGAGGGAAGAGTAGTGGTAAGGCAGAATGATCTAACTTCACCTCCAGGTTCAAAACATAAGAGAAAGCGCGTCGGTTGCGGGTTGGGCAGTGGTCATGGCAGGTATTCAGGAAGAGGCATGAAGGGGCAAAAGGCGCGCAGCGGCGCTGGTATTCATCCTTACTTTGAGGGGGGGCAACTGCCTTTAGTGAAGCGTTTGCCCACAAAGCGCGGTTTTACTAACATCTTTAAGAAGCAATATTCTCTGGTCAATTTAGGCAAGCTCAATATATTTAAGCCCGGCAGTGTGGTGGATCGAGATAAGTTGCTCCAGGCAGGGCTTATCAAATCGGCTAAGAAACCGGTGAAGATTCTGAGCATGGGTGAGCTGAACCAAGCCCTAATAGTAAAGGCTGATAAGTTCTCCACTGCTGCCAAGAGGAAGATTGAAGCAGCAGGGGGAAGGGTGAAGGAGGCAGGAAGTGCAACCAAGGCAAGCTAGGCCGAGGCTCCTTCAAGCAATGATAGATGCCTTTAGTTTGCCCGACCTAAGGCGAAGGCTCCTCTTCACTCTAGGCATCCTGGTAGCTTTTCGTTTCTTAGCTCATATACCCGTCCCTGGAGTGAATCTTGATGCTTTGGAGGAGCTTTTTGAGAGGAATCAACTGCTAGGAATGCTGGATATATTCAGTGGGGGAGCAATGCGGAACTTTAGCATTGTGGCCATGGGTGTCTACCCCTATATTACTGCCTCCATTATTATGCAACTCTTAGTGCCAATTATCCCTCGGTTACAGGCCCTCTCTCAGGAGGGGGAAGCGGGAAGAAATAAGATTAACCTCTATACCCATTGGTTGACGGTACCCTTAGCTGCTCTCCAGGGTTATGCGCAACTGGTGCTTCTATCTCGAGAAGATGCCGTCACTCAAACAGGTGCTTTGCCTACAGCAGCGATAATCTTTTCCTTGACGGCCGGCACCATATTCTTGGTCTGGTTGGGCGAGCTTATCACCGAGCGAGGCATCGGCAATGGCGTTTCCATCATAATCTTTGCCGGCATCGTTGCTGGCTATCCGGAGATGATAGGTCGCGGCCAGTTTGCAGCAAGAGAAAACATGGCGGGGCTGATTGCCTTTGCCATCCTGGGTCTAGCCACTGTGCTATTCATTGTTATCTTTACCGAAGCACACCGCCGTATTCCGGTACATTACTCTCGGAGCGTCTTCCGAGGGAGAAGGATGTATCGGCAGTCAGGTTCAACCCATATCCCCTTGAGGGTGAATTCAGCAGGGATGATACCCCTCATTTTTGCTATGGCATTGGTAATATTGCCTGGAACTGTAGCTAGCTATTTCAGCGGCGGTGTAGCCGAGTTTTTCCAGGACTGGACTGACCATTGGAGTTACTGGCTGGTCTATTTCCTGCTTGTAATTGCCTTTGCCTTTTTTTATACTATGGTCATCTTTGAACAGATGAATCTAGCTGACACTTTACAAAAGCAGGGTGGTTTTATACCCGGGGTCCGACCTGGGCGGACTACTGCCACCTATCTTAGCCAAGTAATGACTCGCATTACCTGGGGTGGTGCTCTTTTCCTAGCCCTAGTAGCGGTGTTGCCCTTCATCGCTCAACAGGCGACGGGTGTTCAGGTAGTGGCACTTTCCAGCACTGCCTTATTGATTGTGGTAGGTGTAGCTTTAGATACAATGAAGCAATTAGAGGCGCAGCTTTTAATGCGCCGCTACGAAGGTTTCCTCAGGTAATAAATGCGGGTTATTCTCTTGGGTGCCCCAGGTTCAGGTAAAGGGACGCAGGCAGAAAGGCTTTCTCGAGCCACTGGTTTGGTGCATATAGCTTCCGGTGATCTCTTCCGCCAAGCTGAAAGGGAAGGTACAGAACTAGGGAAGCTAGCTAAGTCTTATATGGAGAAGGGGTTGCTTGTTCCTGACAAAGTGACTATAGGTATGATCTTAGAGCGTATTGCTGAGAGCAACCAAGGGTTCATCCTGGATGGTTTTCCTAGAAATATGGAGCAGGCGCAAGCCTTAGATACAGCGTTGGCAGAGGAGGCTATTAATAAGGTAATCTATATCAAGGTTCCTCAAGAAGAGCTTCTTCGCCGCCTTAGTGAACGCTGGATTTGTCGACAATGTGAGACACCTTATAACCTTGTCTCCTCTCCACCCAAGGTAGCTGGCAAGTGTGACCTTTGTGGCGGCGAGCTTTATCAGCGCCCAGATGATAATAAAGAAACAGCCCAGAAGCGATTAGAGGTTTATTTTGCTCAGACCACCCCCCTTATTAGGTACTACCAGCAGAGGGGAAATTTGGTAGAGATAGATGGCGAAAAAACAATAGAAGAGGTGAGTAAGGAGCTACTGGCATTGCTCAACTAGGGAGGAAATGGGTATAATTATCAAATCTCCTGAGGAGATTGCTATTATGCGAGAAGCGGGAAGGATTGTGGCTAAGGTGCTGCAAATATTAACTAAGGAGATTAGGCCAGGGGTAAGGACTAAGGAGCTAGACTCTATTTGTGCTCAAGAGTTAGCCAAATATAAAGCACGATCTTCCTTTAAGGGCTACCGGGGATTCCCGGCTTGTCTTTGTATTTCAGTCAACAATGAAGTAGTGCATGGCATCCCTGGGGAGCGGGTGCTTTTTGAAGGGGACATAGTCTCGCTGGATGTAGGAGCAATCTTTAAGGGCTTTCAAGGCGACGCTGCAATTACGGTAGGAGTAGAGGAGATCGGCCCAGAGGCGAGAAGGCTTTTGGAAGTTGCCCGGGGTGCTCTATGGAGTGGCATCGAGGCAGCCAAACATGGAGCATATCTGGGGGATGTGTCAGCAGCTATCCAGCTTTATGTGGAATCCAGAGGGTTTTCAGTAGTAAGGGAGTACACTGGACACGGTATTGGTCGAGAGATGCATGAGGAACCTCAGATCCCTAATTTTGGGGTTCCCGGGCAAGGCCCCTTACTTCACAAGGGGATGACCCTAGCCATTGAGCCCATGGTAAATGCTGGCGGGTGGAGCACTAAGCTTAGTGATGATGGGTGGACAGTGACCACTGCTGATGGCAGCCTTTCAGCGCATTTCGAACATACTATCGCTATTACCGATACTGAGCCAGATATTCTCACTATGCTATAAATAAGGCGTATGGCTAAGAAGGAAAAGATAGAGGTTGAAGGAAAGGTTATGGAATGTTTGCCCAACGCGATGTTTCGTGTTGAGCTACCTACTGGACATAAAGTGCTAGCTCATATTTCAGGCAACATGAGGCGTCACTTTATCAAGATTCTCCCCGGTGATGTCGTGCGGGTAGAGCTTTCACCCTATGATTTGAGCCGGGGCAGGGTTACTTATCGCTTCAAGTAGCTATCTTGGAGACAGGTAGTGAAGGTTAGAGCTTCGATTAAGCGTCGCTGTAAAAAATGTAAGGTGGTAAAGCGTAAGGGTGTGGTAAGGATTATCTGTTCTAATCCTAAACATAAGCAGAGGCAAGGATAAGAGGGGGATTCAAATGGCACGTATAGCAGGTGTTGACATCCCTGGAGATAAGCGAATAGAGATTGGGCTGCAGTACATTTATGGAATTGGCCCCACTGTGAGTAAAAGGATCCTCGCTCAAACCGGCGTTAACCCCGATAGGAAGGCAAAGGATCTGACTGAGGAAGATATCACGCATCTCCGTGAATTTGTTGGTAAGGAATGCAAGGTGGAAGGGGAGTTGAGGAGAGAGGTGAGCCTTAACATTAGTCGACTGACAGAGATTGGCTGTTATCGAGGTATCAGACACCGTAATAGATTGCCTGTTCGAGGACAGCGCACTCGGACCAATGCGCGAACTAAGCGGGGACCTCGTCAGACTGTAGCTGGCAGAGGCAGACGCCGTGGCTTAGGCAAGAAGTAAAGCTCGAAAGACAATGGCTGAGAAGAAAAAGGGGAGACCTAGGACTAGAAGGAAGGAGAAAAAGTCCATCCTGCAAGGGAGGGCTTACATCCATTCCACCTTTAATAATGTTATTGTTACTCTTACTGATCCTACGGGCAATGTCATTGCCTGGGGAAGCTCAGGCACTGCTGGTTTCAAGGGCTCACGCAAGGGCACCCCTTACGCTGCCCAGCTGGCAGCCGTGGCAGCAGCAAAGCGAGCCATGGAGCAGGGCTTGCGCCAGGTTGATGTTTATGTCAGGGGTCCAGGTGGAGGTCGCGAGGCTGCTATTCGTTCCCTCCAAATTGCTGGTCTTAATATCACCAGCATTAGAGATGTGACCCCTGTTCCCCACAATGGTTGCCGCCCTCCAAAGAGAAGGAGGGTATAAGGGACAATGGCTCGATACACTGGACCCGTTTGTCGACTGTGTCGCCGTGCAGGCGAGAAGCTGATGCTCAAAGGGGAAAGATGTGCCACCCCTAAGTGCTCTATGGAAAGGAAAACAGCGCCTCCAGGGCAGCGTGCGGCTCGCCGCCCCCGCAAGCTGTCTGACTACGCGTTGCGACTTCGAGAAAAGCAAAAAGCTAGATATAGCTATGGGATACTAGAGCAGCAGTTCCGCCGACTCTTTGCCAAGGCTGAAAAAGCCCCCGGCATGCCAGCGGAGAATCTGACACAACTGCTGGAGAGGCGGCTAGATAATACAGTCTATCGCTTGGGTTTTGCTGACTCTCGAAATCAGGCACGGCAATTGGTGCGGCATGGTCATATCATAGTCAATGAACGCAAAGTCGATATTCCTTCCTTTCTGGTTAAACCGGGTGATGTAATTGCTTGGAGAGAAAAGAGTATCAAAAAAGAACCTTATAAAAAGGCTTTACAGGGGATTGATTCTAAAGTCATTCCTAGCTGGCTGAGCTTAGATAAGGGAAAAAATTCTGGACGAGTATTAACTCTCCCTATCCATGATGAAATTGCGGCTAAGTTCGATGGGAAGATGATTGTGGAACATTATTCTCGATAGCCTTAAAAGGAGGCGACAGCTTGTCCCACCTTGTGACACCAAAAGTGGAATGCGTGGAAAGCAAAGATAACTATGGGCGTTTTGTTACTGAGCCCTTAGAAAGGGGCTTTGGCATTACCCTTGGTAATGCTTTGCGGAGGGTTCTTTTTAGTTCTCTCCTGGGAGCAGCAGTAACTTGGGTAAAGATTGAAGGGATACAGCATGCGTTTTCTACCATCCCCCACGTAAAAGAGGATGCTACGGAATTCCTGCTAAATGTTAAAGCTTTACGGCTGCGTCCCATAACCAAACGAGCTGGGAAGCTATTTCTTGAAGCAGAAGGGGAGAGGAAGGTTTATGCTCGGGATATTAAACCCTCAGCGGATTTTGAGATTGTCAATCCTGATCTCTATTTGGCTACCCTTGATTCAGTTGAAGCTAAGCTCTATGTCGAGTTCAACGTCATGCTAGGAAAGGGTTATTTGCCAGCCACTCATACCGATGGTCTACCTATAGGGATAATCTCTGTAGATGCTATCTTCACCCCAGTGCATAAAGTTAATTACCTTATTGAGCTGGCTGGGGTTGCTGAGCATGCTGAGTATGAGAAGCTCATCCTTGATGTTTGGACTGACGGTACTATTTCAGCATCAGAAGCAGTCAGTCAAAGTGCCCAGATATTAACAGAGCAGCTTTCCCTTTTTACCCCCACTGCTTTAGCTCCCGCTGAGATGCGTGAGGGACAACCCGTTGCCCTTACCATTCCGGTTGAGCAACTTGAGATGCCTTTGGAGCGACTGGGACTTTCACCTCGTGTCTTCAATTGCTTAAGAAGGAACCAAATTAGTAAAGTAGGGCAATTGTTAGAAAAAAGCGAGCAAGAGCTTCTTTCATTGAAGAAATTGGGGCGGAAATCCGCGGAGGAGATACAACAGCGACTTAAGGAAATAGGCTTAGCTTTAAGGTCGGAAGAGGATCATGAGGCATAGAGTAGCTGGGCGGAGACTCTCTAGACCTACAGGGCACAGAATGGCCATGTATTACAACTTGACCACTGAACTTTTGAAACACGAGAAGATTATTACTACAGAAGCTAAGGCAAAAGAGGTTCGAGGTATAGCGGAGAAAGTGATCACCTTGGGGAAAGCTGGCAGCCTTCACGCTCGGCGGCAGGCATTGGCTATGATAGACGACAAAAAGGTAGTAGGGAAGGTTTTCGATGAGCTTGCCCCAAGATATGCTGATCGTAGTGGTGGATACACTCGTGTCCTTAAGCTGGGGCCTCGCCTGGGTGACGGAGCCCCTATGGCACTGCTCGAGTTAGTGAAATAGGATGGCTTGAGGAGGATGAAATTTCTAATTTGGGAGCGGTTACTAGGGTGGCATTGATTATGGAGTATGACGGTACCAGATACCATGGTTCTCAATATCAAGCTAATGCCCCCACTATTCAAGGGGAAACTGAGCGTGCCTTGTATCAACTCACTAGGGAGAAAATTCGAATTACTGCCGCTAGTCGCACCGATGCTGGGGTTCATGCTAGAGGGCAGGTAGTAAGCTTTAAGACCCAGGCGGCTTTCCCCCCAAAGACTTGGGTTAAGGCCTTAAACTTCTACCTCCCTCGAGACATTGCCATCAAGGCTGCCTATAAGGTAGATAATGATTTTGATGTTCGGCATGATGCTCTGAGCCGAGAATATCGCTATCATATCTTGAATAGCTTTACCCCCTCTCCATTAATGCGAAGGTTTACCTATCTTGTTCCTCAACCCCTCGATATCGAGGCTTTGAATTATGCCTGTCAAGTCCTCCTTGGAGAGCATGATTTCGCCCCTTTCTCTTCGGTGGTCGGTGGTCAAACCAACCGTCGGGTCTATAAGGCTGAAGTAAGTAAACAGGAGGATTTACTAATCTTCGATATGGAAGCAAACTCTTTTCTACCCCATCAGGTGCGCCATACAGTAGGTGGCTTAATCGAAGTAGGCTTGGGCAAGATGAAAGTAGAGACCTTCTGGGAACTGGCTCGCTCGGGGAAAGCAGGGGCAATAGGACTAACCGCTCCAGCTCATGGTTTATGCCTGATGAGAATTAATTATGCTGACTTTCCACCCTCTTCTGAGGAAAGATGAAAACCTATAACGTAAAGGCTTCAGACATTGAGCGCCGCTGGCGGGTTATTGATGCCTCGGGGAAAACTCTAGGCAGGATAGCTACGGAGGTAGCCGGGCTGCTCCAAGGTAAGGGTAAGCCAATGTATTCCCCTCACCTTGATATGGGGGACTTCGTGGTAGTAATAAATGCAGCCAAGGTTCGAGTGACGGGCAAGAAGGCGGAGGGAAAAATCTACTACCGACACTCCGGGTATCCTGGAGGATTAAAGAGCACCACTTTTGCCCAGATGATGGAGATTGACCCTACTCGCCTCATCGAGCATGCAGTAAAGGGAATGCTCCCCCACAATCGCCAGGGGCGTGCCATGCTGAGAAGGCTCAATGTCTATGCTGGAGATACTCACCCACATCAAGCTCAAACAGAAGCCCAAGGGAGGGCAAAATGACCGATCAAGCCTATTTCTACGGGACAGGAAAAAGGAAGACCGCTATTGCTAGGGTAAGGTTGCTACCTGGCAGTGGCACTATTATCATCAACGGCAAGCCTTTAGA
>CAZNKW010000003.1:0-21043 GCA_964573655.1 uncultured Dehalococcoidia bacterium | reverse complement strand
GTTAGAGGGAGGGGGATAGAGAGTAATGTGCCTAAGCTTGCCTATTTTCATCCTTCGTGGTGCCAATACTTGGCAGATAGTGGGTAAGTTGCCCGACGTCGGGCAACTTACCCGATGTGACGTTTTTAGTCCGCCCCCCTTTGGGGACGACAGAGATTCTTCGTCGTCCAAATGAATTTGGACTCCTCAGAATGACATTGCTAAACACCCTCACAAGTCCTTCCTTGACACAAGAATCGTCAAAAAATAGAATTAGAAGTCTCCAAGGTTCAGGCACTTAGGGTGTTTATTACTATTGCCTACGACAATTATGCCTATGAGCCACGGGTAAGGGTAAGCTCAGGGTTTGCCTGCCTGGTGAAGACTGCTACTGACACCCTTCTTTTCGACACCGGGGCGCACGGTCCCACCCTTTTGTATAACCTGGAGCAGCTCGGCTTTGCCCCTGAAGAGGTAAGCAACATCGTCATTTCCCACATTGATAGTGACCATGTTGGTGGTTTATTTAAATTCTTAGAAAGAAATTGGGAAACCAAGGTTTACATCCCTCGCTCTTTTCCCGGCCCTTTTAAGGATTTGATTACCTTGCACCGGGCTAAGGTGATAGAGGTAGCCAGACGGAGGCAGATTTGCTCCGATGTAGAGACAACTGGAGAAATGGGTCCCTGGATCAAGGAACAGTCTTTAATGCTGAGAACAGAGAAAGGGGTGATACTAATAGTGGGCGATGCCCACCCTGGGATCATCAACATTATCAGAAAAGTTAAAAGGCTTACCAGGGATAAAGTACACCTAGTCGTCGGCGGCTTCGGTCTGGGCGGAAAATCACCGCAGGAGCTGGAATCTATAGTAAAAAGCTTTGTTCAACTGGGGGTAGAAGGAGTAGCACCATGCCATTCCAGCGGTGATAGAGCAAGAGAACTATTTCAAAAGGAGTACCGGGAGAATTACATCGAAAGTGGGGCGGGAAGGGTGATAATATGTTAGCCGCGCAGAGTGGCTCCCACTTCTTGAGAGAGTTTAGCCAGGATTTCCCTCTCCACCTTTTCTAGCTCTTCGTCGGTCAAGGTGTGCGTGGGTGATTGATATACTATCCTGAAAGCCAGAGATTTCTTGCCTGGGGGCACTTGCTCCCCAGTATAGAGGTCAAAGAGGCTAACCCGACTCACTAAAGGAAAACTACGGATAATATCTTGCACTTTTTTGGCCGGCACTTCTGTATCTACTACAACAGCGATGTCCCTCACCGATCCAGGGAAGCGAGAAAGAGGATGATATTTGCCCCCCAGGCTCACACAGGGAAGTAATTTCTCTATTTCCAGCTCGAAAAGAGCCACCGTCTGGGGGAGAAGGTCAAAGCTCTCCACTACCCCAGGATGCAACTCCCCGATAACCCCCACCACATGGTGATTGACGACTATTTTTGCCGCTCGACCGGGGTGGAGAGTTTCTTCTTTTTCCGCTTCAAAATCTGCTTCGATTCCCACTCTTCCCAGCAGGGTCTCGATCACCCCTTTAGCATCAAAGAAGTCGAGCCAGCCCTTTTCACCGAGCCAGCTGCGCTCCACCCGAGGTCCGCTCAGCACCCCAACTAGCATCTGCCTTTCCTCAGGCAGGTCCTTTTCTCTGGGCAAGTATACCTTGCCAATCTCAAAAAGCCTTATCCCGCCCTCCTCGTGTTTCTGGTTGGCAGAAAGGAGGGCAAGAAGATTAGGGCGTAAGCTGGTACAAAGATACTCCTGCTCTGTAGTCAAGGGATTAGCCACCCGAAGGGAATGCCCTGGAAGAATTATCTTAGCTAGTCTCTCCTGACTAGTCAGCGAATAGGTAATTACCTCCTGAAATCCGCAACCCACCAGGAGGTCACGCAATTTTTCCCTAAAGCTTATTAGCGGGGCAGGCTGATACCGGGGTAATTGACTACTGAGCATAGTGGCGGGGATGTAGTCATAGCCAATAATGCGGGCTAGCTCCTCCACTAAGTCAGCAGCCCCCTTCACATCCATGCGCCAGTAAGGATTAGTGACCTCTATTTCCAAAGAGTTTGTCGGCTGACACTCAAACCCCAGGGAAGTGAGTATCTCGACTATTTGCTCCCTTTTTAATTCAATACCTAATAGGCGTTTGACCCAAGAGGTATGAAGCAGGATTGGCTTTACTTCCCTTCTCCCTGGGTAAACATCAATGACGCCCTTGGCTGCTTTACCACCAGCTAGCTCCAGTATCAATTGAGTAGCCCGCTTCAGCGCTGGCAGGGTGAGTTCGGGACTGATCCCCCTTTCAAAACGAAGGGAAGCCTCGCTGCGCAGCTTCAGGTTTGTGGAAGTGCGTCGAATGCTTACCGGGTTGAAATTCGCCGACTCCAGCAATACTGAAGTGGTTGGGGCAATGACTTCGCTGTCTGCCCCACCCATAACCCCAGCGATAGCCACAGGAAACTGACTATCAGAGATAACCAGCATGTCAGGGTTGAGAATTCGCTCTACTCCATCGAGACTGGTTATATTATCCACCTCTGAGGCACGGCGGACAATAATCTGCCCTCCCCTGATCTGACGAAAGTCGAAAGCATGGAGGGGCTGCCCGTATTCCAGCATGACATAGTTGGTGACATCGACAATATTGTTTATCGGTCGCATACCGCAAGCATTTAATCTCCGCTGCATCCAAGGGGGGGAGGGAGCTACCTTAACACCCTCAATTAAGCTGGCACAGTAGCGGCGACACAGGTCAGCATCAGTGATCTCCACTGACACAAGCTGCTCTATCATCGGGCCTTCCTCTCGGTAATGAGGAGGTTTAAGATGCATCTCCTGTCTAGTTAGAGCTGACACCTCCCTGGCTATCCCTATTACAGAGAGGCAGTCGGGACGATTAGGGGTAACATCTAAGTCAAGGGTGGCATCACCGAGGTAATCAGCTAGAGGAATACCTAAGGGTGCCTCCGGGGGCAGCACCATTAGCCCCTCATGCCTATCGGAGATTCCTAGCTCCTTCTCCGAGCAAGCCATACCTTCAGAAACTATCCCTCGAATCTTTGCTGGTTTAAGTTGAACGAGTTCTCCGGTATGACCATCAATAAGCTGAGCACCAACCCGAGCAAAGGGCACCTTATCACCTACTCGAACATTAGGAGCACCGCAGACCACTTTGGACTGTTCTACACCTAAATCTACCGTAACCAGCTTCAGGCGATCTGCATTGGGATGAGGTTCTACAGCAGTTATCTGGCCGACTACTATGTTATCCCAAGTCTGGCCAGTAGACTCAGTACCCTTGACCTCGGTTCCAGACATAGTCAATCTATGTGCCAAATCTTTAAGAGGCAAAGTGATATCAACATAGTCCCGAAGCCAATTAAGAGAGACCTTCATTATTTATTTCACTCGAGAAGAAACTGAACCTGCTTAGAATTGCCTCAAGAAGCGCAAGTCATTGCCATAAAAGAGGCGGATATCCTCAATGCCATACCTGAGCATGGGGATACGCTCCACCCCCATACCAAAGGCAAAACCAGTATAGACTTCAGGGTCGTAGTTCACTCTTTGTAAAACCTCCGGGTGAACCATCCCTGCGCCTAGAATCTCAATCCAGCCAGTGTGGCTACATAAGCGGCAGCCAGCACCATGGCATACTAGACAGTCGATAGCCATTTCCACCCCAGGCTCAACAAAGGGGAAGTAGTCACAGCGGAAGCGTGCTTTTCTTCCCTCTCCAAAGAGGCGGCTAGCAAACTCAAAGAGTGTCCCCTTAAGGTCGCCCAGAGTGATGCCTTCGTCTACCGCCAAACCCTCAATCTGGTAAAACATGGATTCATGAGTAGCATCAGTGGCCTCATAGCGATAGACCTTACCTGGAACTATCACCCTTACCGGGGGGCGTGTCTTTTCCATCACCCTTATCTGCATCGGTGATGTATGGGTGCGCAGCAGCATAGACCTTTCATCGTCCTCAGTGTCTATCCACAGAGTAGCCCACATATCACGGGCAGGGTGATCTTTAGGAATATTCAATGCCTCAAAATTATAATAATCCCACTCTACTTCAGGACCTTCCACCACCTGAAAGCCCATAGAGACAAAGATGTCACAAATCTCTCGCATTATTTGTGTGGTGGGATGAAGGCGACCTAAAGAGAGGGGATACCCAGGTAGAGTAATATCAAGGCGGGTTTGCTCCAGAGCAATAGCCAGGTCTTGTTCTTTGAGGGTCTTCTCCTTTTCCTCCAGGCTGATTTCTAAAGCCGCCTTGACCTCATTAGCTGCAGCTCCTACTGCCCGCCTTTCCTCTAAAGGCAATGCCCCCAGTCCTCTCAGGATAGAGGTCAGAGAGCCTTTCCGGCCTAGATAACGAACCCGCCATTCCTCCAGTTCTCTAAGGTTAACTACGCTATCGAGTTCAGCAATTGCCTTGGCTTTGAGCCGTTCCAGCTCTTCGAGCATTGTTTATATGCCTACGTCTCACCCTTAGCCACTGCCACCAGACGTGAGAAGGCAACAGGGTCCCTGACAGCCATCTCGGCCAGCATCTTGCGGTTAACTTCTACCCGTGATCTCTTTAAGCCATTTATGAAGTGAGAGTAGGACAGTCCTTCTAATCGGGCAGCAGCATTGATACGGCAAATCCAAATCCGCCGCATGTCTCCCTTGCGCTCTCGCCGATGACGGTAGACGTAGCTGAGGGATTTAAGCATCGACTCATGTGCTCGCTGATAGAGGGTATGCTTCGTCGCCCGGTGTCCCTTGGTCAGCTTTAACACCTTCTTATGCCGACGCCGAGTAACTATTCCGCCTCTTGCTCGTGGCAACGGTCCTCCTTTATCTATAGGGCAAAAGCCGCTTTATCCGTCTCTCGTTTGAAGGATGAACCACCACTTCCTCTGAATACTGACGCTTAACGCGGTGCGGTTTCCTGAGGCGGAGGTGGCTTTTGCCTATCTTTGAATGCATGATCTTGCCGCTACCGGTAATATGGAAACGACGTTTAGCTGACTTATGCGTCTTAATCTTGGGCACTAGAGGCCTCCGCAACTACCTTTTTGGTGAACTTAAGTGGCGCAAAAAACAGACTCAATCTTCTCTCCTCTATAGCTAATGGCTGATCAACAACAGCCTTATCTTTAAGCTGATTCAACACCACTTGTAATACCTTTCTACCTAACTCTGGACGAGTGATCTCCCTTCCTCTGAAGAATATCGTCACTTTAACCTTGTCTCCCTCGTCAAGAAGCCGCTCGATTAGTCGAATTTTGGATTCGAGGTCATGGTCTTCGATCCTCGGTCTAAGCCGAACCTCCCGCACAAGGGAAGCCTTCCGGCTCTTCCGTGTCTCCCGCTCCTTCTTCGCCTGCTCATATTTATACTTGCCATAATCCAAAAGGCGACACACCGGAGGAGCAGCGGTAGAGGCCACCTCGACTAAATCAATGTTATGCTCCCTGGCTATCTGCAATGCCTTGTAAAGAGGCATAACATCTAGCCGCTCCCCCTTTTCCCCAATGAGCAGAACCTCTTTAGCCCTAATCTTCTCGTTAACAGGCAGCTCTTTAACTATCTTATCTTCCCCTCCTTAAAACTTAACCTATCTATAGCATATCATACTACATAAGTCAAACCTACACCTCCCTGGCAGTTACCCACTTTGCGCAAAAACAATCATCCGTCGTGACGGGAGTCACGACGCTACTACAGCTCCCAGGAGAGGCTGTCCGAAAACCTCGTGTAGGAGTGTTTGTCCCCGACCCTCGTGGTCTCCCGAAATTGTGGGTAGGTTGCCCGACGTCGGGCAACCTACCCGAGTGGAAACGGGTTAATTGCCAGTTCATAAACCGTTTGACCACGGGAAATACTTGCTTGTATACTGGAAAGCAGAGTCCAGCGAGAGAAACTGAGCAGGCTAACCATAAAAGATGCGCCTCGAAAGGGGGAAAGCAAAGTGGAAACAAAGGTAAAACCCAAGGCAAAGGCGAAGAGCAAGCCATTACAGGAATTCCAAGAAGCCACCCAGACCCTGGCTAATCCCGCACTGCAAGAATGGAAAAAACAGGGAGGCAAGGTTGTGGGATACTTCTGTTCCTACGTGCCAGAGGAGATCATCACTGCCGCCGGATTTCTCCCCTTCCGAATGAGAGCGACAGGCAGCACAGAGACGACGCTAGGAGATGCGTATTTTGGGCTCAACAATTGCACCTTCACCCGCCATTGCCTCGACCTGGCCTTCAGGGGGAAGTATGACTTTCTCGATGGGGTTGTCTGGGCCAGCACTTGCGACCATATCCGCCGAGTGTACGATGTCTGGAAGATGAGAATAAAGGGGCCCTTCTTGCACTATCTCAGCCTGCCCCGTAAGATAGGCGAAGCACAGGTGGACTGGTATGCGGATGAACTAGCGATTTTTAGGGAAAGCTTAGGCAGACACTTCGGCGTGAAAATCACCGATGAGCGTCTGTGGGAGGCTATAAAGCTTCACAACGAAACGCGCCGCCTGCAGAGACAGCTCTATGAATTAAGAAAAGGGAAGAAACCGCCGATTACCGGTGCCGAAACACTAGCGGTCATGGTAGCTGGCACTGCCATGCCCAAGAAGCGATATAATCAACTCCTGAAGAAGCTACTGGATGAGATAAGCCAGTTGGAGGGCAACACTGATTACCGAGCCAGATTGATGATTGTGGGTGGCATACTTGATGATCCAGGGTACATCAAGGTAATTGAGGACCAGGGCGGCCTGGTAGTCACCGATATGTTGTGCTTTGGCACCAAAATCATGTGGAAGGATGTCACTGAGGGGAGAGGTGACCCCATTGCCGCCCTTGCCCAATACCACATCGGCGGCCGCCCCTCCTGTCCCCGCATGTGGGGGGATCACCCACAAAGGGCCGATTACGTCAAAGATATGATCAGGATGTTCAAAGTGGACGGGCTTATTTGCTCAGAGATTAAGTTTTGTGACTTCTGGGGAGGCGAGGGGTTCATGATCAGCCAAGACCTTAAAGAAGAAGGAATTCCCACTCTCACAGTGGAAAGGGAATACCTCTTGAGCGCTGTTGGCCAGCTGAGAACCAGGGTTCAGGCATTTCTGGAAACCAGAGGGAGGTGAAATGATGACCAAGGCGATGGAACGGCTACAAGAGAGACATGACTTCTTCGCGTCTCTGGTAAAGAACACTGAGGAAAACCCAACCGAGCTGTCTAACATTTGGTTAGGTTACTTCAGGATGACGCTGGATAAGTTCAAAAGGAATAAGCAAGCTGTTGAAAAGGGTGAGCCATTGGCAGCAGTCGTTTTTCCTGTAGCACCGGAAATATTTAGCGCCATGGATATCCCCACTTATGTTATTGCCGGGGAACCGCTAATGGGGCTCGAAGACTCTACAGGATATATTGATGAAGCCGATAGAATGGGTCTCGCCTCTGGCATCTGCACGCTCCTAAGAGAGAATGTATCTCTGGTGGAGCAAGGGCTTGTGCCGCTTCCCACGGTGCTTGTTTCCACGACGCACCCTTGCGATAGCGTGAATATCGCCTATCAAACAATCGGCGCTCTCAAAGATTGGCGCAAGGTTCCAAAGTTCGGTGTTGACGGACCCTACTTGACCGATGAGCGAGCCCTGGATTACTATACCGACGAGATTAAGAGGCTGATATCCTTCCTCGAAGAGCACACCGGGCAAAGGCTGGATATTGATCGACTTCGCGAAGTGCTAGAAGAGTCCAACAAGCAAATTGAGCTATGGTGGGAATACAAGGAGCTGAGAAGGGCAGTACCGACTCCCCACACTCCTGAGGTGCAAATGATGCCATACTTTGTAGTCCACTTCTGGCAGCCCGGTGACCCAAGGGGTACTGCCTGGTTCAAGGAATTGGTTGCTGATGCCGAGGAGCGGGTGCGGGCCAAGAAGGGTGCCATACCCAATGAGAAAATCAGAGTAGTATGGTTTGATTTCCGCGGCAATTGGAGGTTTGAGTTAGGCTTCTGGATGGAGCAAGAGTGGGGGGCAATCGTCGTTGATGATATATGGAGTCATTGCACCATGCCCAAGATAGATACCTCAAGCTATGAGAGCATGATCAGAGGGGTAGCTGAAAGGTCACTGGATCACATACCTATGTACAGGCAGTTTCGAGTTCCAGCTGAGTGTTACTTGGATGACATGGTGCGAGCAGTCAGAGACTACAAAGCAGATTGTGTCATCTGGCCAGGTCACATGGGTCACAAGGATGCAACAGCGCTCACTGGCCTCATAAGGGATACATGCCGTGAAATAGGGGTCCCCTTTCTGGGTTTCTGGAGCGACCTGTTTGATCCCAGAGTAACCACGGTCGAAACTATGAAGAACGAGATATCTCAGTTCTTCACCGCCATGGGGCTGGGTTAGAGGCATCTATCAATGTTGCTCATAAGCGCAGGGACAAAACATGGTGAAAAGGTAGTATCATCGTTGGAGGCTGTGAGGTAGGTTCTGCCACTAGTAAGGCCATCGTCATGAAAGACAGCCCCATCGCCTCCTACATCATTATCCCATCTACTACCAGGCCTGAGGTGGCAGCACGCATAGCTATGGATGAGGCGATTAAAAAGGCTGGCCTGCAAGATGGTAGCAGCAATCCGGTTTAAAGCTAACCAGTTTTCATAAACCATTTGACCATGGGAATACTTACTTATATACTGGTAAATGGAGTCCAGTGAGAGAAAACTAACGGGGGTAACCATAAAAGAGGCCGCCTCGAAAGGGGAAAATAAAGCGGAAGCAAAGGTAAAACGCGAGGCAAAGGCGAAGAGCAAGCCGTTGCAGGAATTCCAAGAAGCCACGCAAACCCTGGCTAATCCCGCACTGCAAGACTGGAAAAAACAAGGGGGCAAGGTCATAGGGTGCTACTGCTCCTATGTGCCGGAGGAGGTTATCACGGCTGCCGGCTTTGTCCCCTTTCGAATGCGCGGGACAGGCAGCACTAGCACCGAGTTGGCAGACGCATGTCTCAGCAGCATCAACTGCAGCTTTTCTCGTCACTCCCTCGATATGGGCCTTCGGGGTGAGTATAGTTTTCTTGATGGCGTTGTCTGGGTAAACAGTTGCGATCATGTCCGCCGCATTTATGATCACTGGAAGCGTAAGATTGTCACTCCGTACCTGCACTTTTTGAGCCTCCCCAAGAAAACGACTGATGTGCAGGTGGGGTGGTACCGGGACGAAATCACCACCTTTAAAGAAAGCCTAGAAAAGCATTTTGGCACACCGATCACTGAAGAGCGTCTATGGGAAGCCATAAGGCTCCACAATGAAACACGGCGACTACAGAGGCAGCTTTATGAACTCAGAAAAAGGAAAAGTCCACCCATTACTGGTGCCGAAACGCTAGCTGTCATGGTAGCTGGCAGTGCCATGCCCAGAGAGCACTATAATCAATTGCTGAAGAAGCTACTGGATGAACTTGGCCGAGCAGATGGCCACGCCAACTATCGAGCTAGATTGATGCTGATAGGCGGCATACTGGATGACCCTGCTTACATCGAGGTTATTGAGAGCCAGGGTGGTCTGGTGGTGACCGATTCCCTATGCTATGGCTCCAGAATCATGTGGAAGGATGTTAATGAAAAGGCAAGCGACGCTATTACAGCCCTGGCCCGGTACTACATTGCCGAGCGCCCGCACTGTCCCAGAATGTTCGACCGCCAGCTGGACAGGTCTGCCTTCGTGATGGACATGATCCGGCAGTTCAAGGTGGATGGGGTTATTTCAGAGCGACTAATGTTCTGCGACAATTGGACCGGTGAGGCGTTCATGGTCGGCGAGGATCTGAAAGAGAAAGGCATTCCCTACATCAGGCTCGACAGGGAATATATCCTGACCGGCGTCGGCCAGCTAAGGACGAGAATCCAAGCATTCCTGGAGACCATGGAGAGGTAGACAATGGACAAGAAAGAGATAACGCAAAAGGAATTGGGATTGGAACGCTACTATCAGGAGCGAGATTGGTTCAATTTTCTCTGCCAGATGCTGGCGCAGGACCCGTCGGAGACGAGTCAACTCAGCAAGGAGATAACCGAGATTACTGTAGCGCGATACGACGAAATAATACGCTGCGCTGAAGAGGGCAAGCCGTTCATCATGGGCTACTTCTGCGCTGCCCCAGAGATATATGAAGCCATGGATCTCCCGTGGTATATGATTATGGCCACCCCATTCCTGGCGGCTTCAGCCCCCTACCTTCTGGAAGATATCGATGCCGCCGAAAGGATGGGGCTGGGAACCGATTGGTGCACTGCCTGCCGACTGACACTCTACTACATAGAGGCTGGGCTCACGCCAAAGCCAAACGCCCTTATTGCCCTGATTCACCCCTGCGACGCGGCGACAATGCTTCACCAAGGAGTGTACCGCAATAAACGGTGGCGCGACGTCCCTATATTCGCCATGGACCCGCCATATTTTGAGGACCAACGAGGTATAGATTACTATGCCAGAGAACTCAAGCGAATGGTGGCTTTCCTCGAAAAGCACACTGGACGCAAGCTGGATATAGACAGGCTGCGGGAAATTTGCCAGGAGTCCAACAAACAGTACGAGCTGTGGCTAGAATACGCCCAGCTAAGACGGGCGGTGCCTTGCCCACATGGGTGGGCAGTGGGAGGGCCGCAGTGCTTCGCTATTACCCAGGTCTTCCAGGCCGGTAGACCCAGGGGTACTGCCTGGATGAGGAAGCTGGTTGACCATACTGAGAGAATGGTGAAGGAGAAGAAGGGTCCAGTGGCTAAAGAGAGGATCAGGTATTTCTGGTTTGATCTTTTGCCCTTTGGGTGGGTCTTTGAGTTCCTACCGTGGTTGGAGGAGGAGTGGGGGGCAGTTATGGTCATGGATATGTTTGGTTATACACCTTACACACTGATTGACACCAGAAACGAGGACACCATGTTGAAGGGCATAGCCAAGAGAAACCTGTATGAATCACCCATGGTCAGGCAGGCTCGAGGTATTGCTGACTACTTCGCCAGTGACATCACCCGAGTAGTGAAGGACTATAAAATAGATTGCGTCATCTGGCCTGGCCACATGGGCCACAAGGATGGGTCTGCCAGCACTGGTATCATGAGAGAGGTATGTCGCGACCTTGGGGTTCCATACATACACATAGGACTTGACCTCTTTGACAAGAGGTATACCACCCCGGAACAGTGCAAAGACAAGATAAGCCAGTTCTTTACCGCCATGGGGCTGGGATAGATGCGTCTATCAATGTTGCTCATGAGCGCAGTGACAAAACAGGAGGCGAAGAGAGAGTATGATTGTTGGAGGTTGTGACGTAGGTTCTGCTACTGGTAAGGCTGTCATCATGAAGGACAGCACCATCGCTTCTTACACTATTATCCCATCCACTACCAAGCCTGAGGTGACAGCCCGCGTGGCTATGGATGAGGCGATTAAAAGGGCTGGTCTGTCATCGCTGGAGGACCTGCAGTACATTGTGGGCACAGGCTATGGTCGACTCAAGGTCCCTTTTGCCAACGAAAATATCTCGGAGATAACCTGCCATGCCCGGGGTGCCTACTGGCTTCTTCCTACGGTGAGAACTGTTCTCGATATCGGCGGGCAGGATTGTAAGGCGATATCCCTAGATGACAAAGGCAAAGTCACCGATTTTGTTCTGAATGACAAATGCGCTGCTGGCACAGGAAGGTTTTTCGAGGCTATGGCCAGGGTACTTGACTGTGGGCTGGAAGGGCTTTCCTCGCTGTCCCTCCAATCGAAGAGCCCGGCCACTATTACCAGCCAGTGCAGCGTCTTTGCTGAGTCCGAGGTAGTAACTTTGGTCAATGAGGGCGTCAATTTGATCGATATTACAGCCGGACTCCATAATGCAGTAGCGAGCAGATTGAATTCCATGCTGAGAAGGATTGGTATTGTCGAAGACGTGGCCCTGAGTGGCGGATGTGCCAAGAATGAGGGCTTGGTCAAGGCACTGGAGGAAAAATTAGGGGTAAGCGTAAAGAGACTACCTGAGGATCCCCAAATCGTAGGAGCTATAGGGGCAGCACTCATAGCCAAGGAGAGACTGAGCAAGCAATCCTGAACTAATTCCATCATATGACAGACGACGACAGCGCCTGATAGACGCGAAAAACAGCAATTGAATGCATCTCCTAACGTTAACACCGGCGTTGATTATTGTTCACCCTGCTCATGAGGCTAGCATAGGCGAACCGCCATTTCAGGATAGAAGTCAGGGCTGCCAAGAGGAAGCGCATTATGGCAATCTTTGATGTCTATGTGAAGAAGCTGTCTGAATACGTGGGGGAAATGCAGGGAAAAGGGAGGCAAGTCAGGGAAACCGATTGTCCCACCACGATCAGCAAGCTGTTAGAGGGACTACCCGTTCGGGTTGGCCCCCAAGCCAGCTCGGGCCTAATACTGCGGGGAGATACCTTCGCTGAACTGGGAAACCCAGAAGCAGGTTCGTGTGCCTTTCTTCTGTGGACAGATAACCCCTCTTTGATTAGAGACGGCAAGATTACCCTGATCGGACCTGATATTCAGGAATCGTCAGGAGCCAGCCTGCCCTTCGGTCAGGTTTTGATGGTAGGAGGAGTAGGCCTAGGCAAGGAAAAACATGCAGCGCTGGAACAGAACCAATATATCGCCGACCAAATAGAAGGATACATGATCAGGAGCGTATCTCAGCTCATGTGGAGCAGAGTGAGCAAGGATGCTGCGAAAAAGGGTTTTTGTTTTGAGACCCTGGGCAGAGCACTGATGTCCATCTTCAAATCGGAGGTTCCCGAAGTACAGGTAATGGAAATCGTTTTTGTCACCTCGGGCAAAGAAGACCTGCAACCGCTGGATGACATCGGCACACAGGTCCGGAAGATAGCCAAAGACATCGTCAGAGAAAACTGGAAAGCTAAAGGCATTGACCTCCTTGAGTGCAACTTTGGGTGGGATTGCAGCTCTTGCCCGGATAAGCCAGTGTGTGATGATATTAAGGAACTGATCACCGTGCGCAAGAAAAAAGCCAGAAAGATTAAAGCCGCTACTGAGGCATAGCTTGACCAGCACTGCTAATGTCATACGTTTATTCTCCTCAAAGAACAGAAATCTGCTAGGTGTGGGTATTGATGTCTGAGTCTATTACACCGAGCAAGAGGCTAATTGCTGTATGTGGCAAGGGGGGCACGGGGAAGACCGCACTTACCGCTATGATGACCAAAGTTCTTCTGGAGAGTCACCACGCTGGCAAGCTGTTGCTGATTGACGCCGATCCTGCTATGGGCTTGCCTAATGCCCTTGGCGTGAAGGTTAGACGAACCATGGGCCAAGTTCGCGAGGAAATCATCAAGACCGCCAGGAGAGGCAAAGAGGAGGAAAAGGTCCAGCTAGCCGACATGCTTGACTACATGATTTTAGAAGCCCTTAATGAAATAGACAGCTTCGCCCTACTGGCTATGGGACGCACCGAAACGCTAGGCTGCTTCTGCCCCATCAATGACCTTCTCCGAGGAGCCATAGAAACCCTCTCCAAGAGCTTTGACACGATCATCATTGATGGCGAGGCAGGCCTGGAACAAATAAACAGGCAAGTCATACGCCGGGTAGATACCCTAATTATTGTTAGCGACGCTACATCTAGAGGCATGCAAACCGCAGCCCTGATAAAGAGGATGGTACAAAACGACAAGGTGATCCAGTGTGAAAAGATGGGGTTGGTTTTTAATAGGGTGCAAGGCAACGAAGAACTATTGAAACAACTGGCCCAGGAGATAGGACTAGAGGTTTTTGGCTACATTCCCCAGGATGAGAAGATAGCCTACTACGATTTGATTGGCAGACCTATAATTGAGCTTCCCGACTCACCCGGGCTTGCCGCAGTTCGCCATATTGTGGAGAAGAGCATTTTTAAGGAGCGCTTCGGCGGGCGCCCTGGCAATTAGCTCCACAGACCTGCACCGTTAGTAGAGAAACCCCCTACTCAAAGCTTAACCTATCTATGGCATAACACCCAGGAGAAGCTGAACTTGCAGGGCAAAGGTTGACACGGTAGATAGCAACTCGTAAAATGAGCTCACTACGACAAAGTGCTTTGAAGGGCGTGAATAAGATAAAAGAAGGAGGCGACAGTGCAATTTAAGAACATCATCTTGGAAAAGAAAAACAGGATAGCCAAGATTACCTTGAATCGACCCAAGGCATTAAATGCCATAGACAAGGATACCCACATGGAATTACAGGCAGCACTGAGGGACATCGAAGAAGACCCAGAAATGCGGGTAGTGGTCATCACCGGTACTGGTAGAGCCTTCTGCGCTGGTGCCGACCTGAAATATATCAATGAACTCCTTGGTAACCCCCAGAAGATGGCTGCCTTCGGTCAGCTTTTCTATGACACCTACGGCATGATTGAAAACCTGAGCAAGCCAGTAATAGCAGCCATAAATGGTATGGCCCTCGCCGGGGGAATCGAATTACTTGAGGCATGCGATATAGTCATCGCTTCTGAGGAGGCTCGCATTGGGGACCAGCATGCCAACTTCGGGCTTGTCCCTGGTGGAGGCGGGACGCAGAGGCTACCACGACAAATAGGACTGCGAAAAGCAAAGGAGATTTTGCTCACCGGGGACTGGATAACAGCCAAAGAAGCAGAGGCGCTGGGGCTGATAAACAAAGCGGTCCCGGCTGACAAGCTTGAGGAAGCGACAATGGAAATAGCGCAGAAACTGGCACAGCGAAGCCCCATGGCCTCAAAAACCATCAAGTTCCTGGTAAACCGTGGGATGCAAGTCGACTTGTACACCGGTCTGCAACTCGAGAAAGGAGCTTTGGCAATTCACTCCTCAACTGAAGATATGAAAGAAGGCGTTAATGCTTTCCTGGAGAAGAGGAAACCCGACTTCCCGGGAAGATAGCTTTGAATAAGACATTGCTAGTTCACGGGTTGGCTCCATAAGTCCCTTTCCCTGACACGGGAGGGGGACTTATGATATTGGGCAATAAGGGTCTTATGTTCAAGCCAGTAAGCAGCAAGATAAATTTCCCTAAAGTAGAGGAACACATTTTGCACCTCTGGAGGGAAAGGAGCATCTTTGAAAGGAGCGTTCAGCTTCGTAGCGACGGTCCCCAGTTTACCCTTTATGAAGGACCCCCCACGGTCAATGGCAATCCAGGCATTCATCATGTCCTTTCTCGAGTATTTAAGGATGTTATCCCTCGCTATAAGACAATGAAGGGGTTCTGTGCTCCTCGTAAAGCAGGTTGGGATACCCATGGTTTGCCTGTGGAGCTGGAAGTGGAGAAGGAGTTGGGCTTCACCAACAAAGCCCAGATTGAGCAGTTTGGGGTGGCCCAGTTTAATGCCCGTTGCCGGGAAAGTGTGCTCAGCTACCTCAGAGAGTGGGAGGAACTTACCGAGCGCATAGGCTTCTGGCTAGATATGAAGCACCCTTATGTCACCTTTGACAACTCCTATATTGAGTCCTGCTGGTGGGTGTTGAGACAGCTTTGGGATAAGGGTCTAGTTTACCAGGGCTATCGGGTTACCCCTCACTGCCCCCGTTGTGGCACCTCCCTTAGCTCCCACGAGGTCGCCCTGGGCTACAGAGATGACGCTGAAGACCCTTCAGTCTATGTCAAGTTTGAGGTGTCAAGAACCAGCGTGCAGAGCTATCTACAAAGATTTGGCGCCCATCCAGATCTGCCGACTTACCTACTTGCCTGGACAACCACCCCTTGGACACTGCCAGGCAATACAGCCCTAGCAGTAGCTCCAGATGCTGATTATGCCATCGCGGAGGTAGATACTGAGGGCCACAAGGAGCAGTTTATCTTGGCCGAAGCTCTCCTCAAGAACTCCCTTACTGACCCATATCGTGTCCTCGGTACCTGCAAGGGAAAAGAGCTAGTGGGCGTGCCACCACAACCTGTGCAAAGCATACTGTACAAGCCGTTGTTTCATCTGCCTGATGAGCTGTACAGACGTTGGAGTTTTGTTCATGGCCTCGGAGTAGCTGTTGGGCCTGGGGGGCTTGTGCAGCAGAGTCCTCACAAAGAGGAAAACTTTTGGCTTATTGCAGAAGATTTCGTATCCTTAGACGAGGGCACCGGAATCGTCCACATTGCCCCTGCCTTTGGCGAAGTGGATTATGAGGCAGGCGGTCGCCGTGGCCTTTACTTCGTTCGGGACTACGTGGATTTGCAAGGAAATATGAAGGGCAATCCTCTCTTTGAGAGAAAGTTTGTCAAGGAGGCCGACCCCCTCATTCTACGAGATCTCAAATTAAGAGGGTTGCTTTATCGGAGCGAGACCATTCGCCATACCTACCCCTTCTGCTGGAGGTGCGAGGCGCCCCTCCTCTACTACGCCAAGCCCTCCTGGTATATCAAAACAACCTCCGAGAAGGATAGCCTTATCAAAGGGAACGAGGAAATCCACTGGTATCCCGAACACATAAAGTATGGTCGCTTTGGAGATTGGCTGGAGAACAATGTTGACTGGGCTTTCTCCAGAGAGCGCTACTGGGGGACACCGCTGCCCATCTGGCGATGTCAGGGCTGTGGCAGGGATGAATGCATTGGGAGCATAAAAGAGCTAAGGGCAAAGAAGGGACTCAAAGCAACAGAATCAGCTTCCCAGCTTCTCACTGGCAGGCTTGACCTGCACCGTCCGTTTGTGGACGACATCTTTTTCGAGTGTGAAAAATGCGGTGGAAGCATGCGTCGTGTCCCTGAGGTGCTAGATTGCTGGTTTGATTCCGGGGCCATGCCTGTAGCGCAATGGCATTACCCCTTAGAAAATCAGGAGCAGTTTGAAAAGAGCTTCCCGGCTGATTACATCTCTGAGGCAGTGGACCAGACAAGAGGGTGGTTCTACACCCTTCATGCCCTATCTACCTTACTATTTCGGCGTCCCTGTTTCAGGAACGTCATCTGCCTGGGGCACATCGTTGATGCCGAGGGCGAGAAGATGAGCAAGGCCAAAGGGAACGTGGTTGACCCCTGGACGATTATCAATAACCAGGGGGCGGATGCACTACGCTGGTATATGCTCACCTCCTCTCCTCCAGGCAACGTGAAACGGTTCTCTGCCGATCAGGTAACCGAGGTAATGCGAAGGTTTCTCTCCACTCTATGGAATACCTACTCCTTCTTTGTCATCTATGCTAATATTGACCGCTTTGATCCCAGTAAGGCTGAGGTCCCTCGATATGGCTCTGACCTAGATAGGTGGATTATCTCCGAGCTTAACCAGCTTATTCTCCAGGTTAGCGAGGCACTAGACAACTACGACCCTACCGGAGCAGGGAGAAGGATTGAGGAATTTGTAGACCAACTTTCTAACTGGTACGTCAGAAGGAGTCGGCGGCGCTTTTGGAAGAGCGAAAGCGATGCCGACAAGCTGGCGGCCTATTTCACCCTTTATCAATGTCTGGTCACCTTATCCAAGCTTCTGGCCCCCTTCACCCCCTTCATTGCTGAGGAGCTCTATCAAAATCTAGTCAGGTCAGTCTATCCCGAAGCCGACGAAAGTGTGCACCTTTGTGATTTCCCTGTAGCCGACCAATCTAAGATTGACAACCTTCTGGCTACTGACACTCAGCTAGCCATAAAGGTCTGTAGCCTGGGGAGAGCAGCAAGGAGCAAGGCAGGCATCAAGGTGCGTCAGCCTCTGGCAAAGGTGGTGATTAAGACCAGGTCAAGAGGGGAAAGGGAAGGGCTGGAAAGGCTCGCCTCCCAGGTGCTGGAGGAACTCAATGTAAAAGAGATGGGATTTGTAACTGAGGAAACTGAGCTAGATAAGCCAAGCTATTCTCTAGCTATGGAAGAAGAATATGCCATAGGCATTGCCACTGAGATTCCTGCCGAGCTAAAGGAAGAAGGGATAGCACGGGAGCTGGTACACCGCTTGCAGACAATGCGCCGCAATGCTGGCTTTGATATCGCCGATTACATTGTCATCTATTACCAAGCTGAGCCACCCCTTCAACAGGTAATGGAAAACTTCTCCTCTTACATCAAGCAGGAGACACTATCTCACCAACTCCTCTGTCAGCCTCCTGAACAAGGCGCCTACACCGAGAAGCACTCTATTGATGGTCACACTATAATGCTTGGAGTAAAAAGGTGAGCCGCTAAGGAGGCGGTCTTTGAATCAGGGTAGCTTCGGTGGTTCTTTCTGCTTCACCACGCATATAGGTGATTGTTACCGTGTCCCCAGCATTATGACTTCGGATAGCTATTCCGAGTTGCTCCGCAGCATTTATTGGCTGGTCATCAAACCCGATAATAACATCCTTTTCCTTTAAGCCCGCCTCTGCTGCCGGGCTATCAGAAATAACCTCAACAATAAGCGCCCCATAATCTACCGAGAGACTATATTCAGATTGAATAGCGGGGGTAACAGTCAGCATCTTTACTCCTAGCCAGGCACAAGGGATATATCCATTCTTTACCAAGTCTTCCACTACCGAGATAGCGGTATCGGTACTTATAGCAAAGCCAATATTTTCTGCCTCAGCAATAATAGCCGTGTTAATACCTACTACCTGCCCAGCCATATTTACTAGTGGTCCACCACTATTGCCTGGATTGATAGCGGCATCAGTTTGGATGAGGTTATAAAGCACTACACCATTCTGCTCCTCAATGGAGCGCCCCAGATAACTGACCACCCCCTTAGTCCAGGTAGGACCCCCAGACAGGGCAAAAGCATTCCCCACAGCCACTACATCTTCGAGTTCTTCAAGCTTTCCCAGAGAACCGTGAAGGAAATGAGCTACAGGAAGACCTTCGGCTTCAATTTGCACCACTGCTAAGTCTGTCCAGGGGTCAGTAACCCAGTTCTCTGCCAGGAAACTACGCCCATCACTCAGTATAACTGTAACAGTATTAGCACCTTCAACCACATGGCAATTGGTCACGATATAGCCCTTGGGGTCGATAATCACTCCTGAGCCAGCCCCTTGCTGCGGAGAAGATCGCAAGAATATATCGCGAGTCACTTTCTCGGTGAAAACGGAAACTACTGCCGGGGCTAGCTTCGCTACTAGTTCAGCCTCGCTTAGCTGGGCACCTACCACATCATCGATGTAATTTGGCTGCCAATTAGGGTTGATAGGCTCAGGGGAGGAGCCAGTTTCTTTCTGGGCACACCCTGAACTGGCTAGTAGCAAACTTACAACCAGAAAGGCAACAAGAGTGTACCTCAATTTACCCATTTGTTCTTAAATTCAATTTTAGCACTTTTTATTCGCTGTCAAAACCAATGCCCGGTTATAAGCGAAAAGGTGCCGCCATCTCTCCGGCGGTTATGAGTAGAAGCGTCTGCTGATTGCACAATCCACTAAAAAGTGTAAACCAAAAACCAACTTCATGTGCTATAATAAATAATTCTTGTTATACTTTCCAGCTAAGGCAAAATCGAACCGCACCTAATATAAAGGAGGGAAGCAGTGGACTGTCCCGCATGTAGGGGAGTAATGGTTGTAGCTGAGCATAAGAGAATTGAGGTTGACTATTGCACGAAGTGCTCTGGTGTTTGGTTTGATGCCGGAGAACTGGAACTCTTGCTGGAATCTATGACACTGGATGAAACGGGGTTGACCATGGCTGAGATAATGGCTCTGCCGACGAAAAAGGTGGCGGAAAAGGCAAGGCTATGTCCAATATGCCGGAGGAAGATGAGAAAGGTTGCCATTGGCTCGGAACCAGAAGTGCTCATTGATGTCTGCCTTCGGGGGGATGGAATATGGTTTGATGGTGGTGAGCTCAGTCAGGTCATAGGGCAGCTTAGGGGGACAGGTTCTACAGCAACTGGTAAGCAGGGAAGAGTCATCACCTTTCTGGGAGAGGTTTTCCAAGCTAAAAGATAGCGTCAATTTATTTTTAGGAGGTGTTTTTATGATCGCAGTCTATATCATCATTGGCATCGTCGTACTTCTTCTACTGTTGTTTATCTTCACCTACAATGGTCTGGTAAGGCTGCGTAATCAGGTGAGAAATGCCTGGGCGCAGATTGATGTCCAACTCAAAAGGCGGCATGACCTGATACCAAATTTAGTGGAAACAGTTAAAGGTTACATGCAGTACGAGCGGGCGACCCTCGAAGCAGTAACCAATGCCCGCAACATGGCTCAGAAGGCAATCGGTAGCGGTGTTGGCGCCCAAGCCAAAGCTGAGAGTGAGCTCAGTGGTGTTTTGTCCCGGCTACTGGCAGTGGTAGAAAGATATCCCGACCTGAAAGCGAACCAGAATTTTCTGGCTCTCCAGGAACAGTTGACCTCGACGGAGAACAAGATAAGCTTTTCTCGCCAGTTCTACAACGATTCGGTTTTCAGTTATAACAATAAGATCCAGATGTTCCCCTCTAATATGGTAGCCAGTATGACTGGTTTCAAACCCGGGGAGTTCTTTGAGGTTACCGTACCAGAGGAGAAAGAAGCACCCAAGGTTAGTTTCAGTTAGCCAAGAGACGCTGAGGCATGTGGGAACATATTAGATCTAATCAGCTTAGGTCAATGATACTGGTATCAGTTATGGGCATATTGCTGCTCTTGGTGGGCTACTTCTTGGGTTTAGCCATCTTCGGCAGTGGTATCGGCGGATTGATTGTTGCCCTGGTGGTGTGGTTGGTGATGAATCTGGTCGCCTATTTCCAGGGAGACAGTATCCTACTAGCCATGTCTGGGGCCAGAAAGATAAGCCGCGATGACCATCCCCGCCTGTATAACGTGGTTGAGGAGATGAAGATTGCCTCCGGACTGGAGAGAATGCCTGACATCTATATCATCGACGACCCGGCACTAAACGCCTTTGCCACGGGACGAGACCCCAATCGGGCTTCGGTGGCCATAACCTCTGGACTGCTGCAGAAACTCAACCGCGATGAACTACAGGGGGTTATTGCTCACGAAATATCTCATATACAGAACCGCGACGTACTGTTGATGACGCTGTGCAGTGTGATCCTGGGGACTATTGTGATTCTAGCCTGGTACGGCTCACGAATCATGTTCTTTGGTGGTATGCGCGGCAGCCGGAGGGGTTCACGGGGAGGTGGTC
>CAZNKW010000002.1:15042-21386 GCA_964573655.1 uncultured Dehalococcoidia bacterium | reverse complement strand
TGCTCAAGAGGAAGCCAGGTCTTTCACAGGAGGAGTTTATTAAACACTACGAAGAGGTGCATGTGCCATTGATATTGAAGCATTTGCCAAGCATCAAGAGATACGTGCGGAACTACGTCATCAGCACTATAGTTGCTCCTCGCGGTGTTGAGGAACTAGAGTTCGACTGTATCACAGAGCAATGGTTCGATGACATGCAGGGGTTTCAAGCAATGATGGATTTTGCGGCATCGGAGCCTGGCCGCGTGATACGTGATGACGAAAAGAACTTCTTAGATAGAAAAGGGACTGTATACGTGCTTGTTGAAGAGACGGTCTCAAAATAAACAGAGGCTTTGCCCTCGGGATATGCAGGCTTTGCTTAAATTGCTTAACTTTGCTATCTTAGAAACTGGCAGTTTGTTAAGCAATTCTAAGCCAAAAACAGGGTTTCGAATTCCCTTAAGGGTATTATACTAGGAAGCTAAAGGGGAAAAACGCTACTTATCGCATCAGGCGCAACAGCGAGTAAATATCCCTCGGTTTAGAGGTATGAACTGAGAAGGAGAGGCATATGGATCAGATAGAATTACGGGCTAATACCCGGGAGGTTCTGGGTAAGAAGGTCAGGTTTCTACGCCGTCAGGGGATCACCCCAGTACACCTCTTTGGTCACGGTATTGAGTCAGCGGCATTGCAGTGTGACACTGGTCAACTCCAGCGTGTCCTGGCTCAGGCAGGGAAGACGAGGCTTATCGGTCTTAGGCTCGACAAGGCAAAGAAGTCGAGAAATGTGGTGGTTCGCGAAATTCAGAGAGACTCACAGACAGGTGAGTTGCTTCATGTAGATTTCTACCAGGTGAGAATGGCGGAGAAAATAAAGGTAGAGGTTCCTATTGTTTTGGTTGGAGAGGCACCAGCCTTGAAGTCCAAAGGAAATATGCTAATGCAGGAGCTGAGCAAGTTAGCTATTGAGTGTCTCCCTGACGAAATTCCCCCCAAGATAGAGCTGGACCTAAGTCCCCTCACCGAGGCAGAACAAGCGATTCAAGTGAAGGACATTGCGCTGGGTAAGGGGATTACCGTTCTCGACGACCCAGAATCCATAGTGGTGAAAGTTGGTGCGCTGACTGTAGAGAGGGTAGAGGAGGTAGTAAAGGAGGTGGTAGTGGAAGAGGTGATCGAAGCTGCTAAAGCAGCCCCATTACCTGAAGAAGAGGAATCAAAAGAGGAGTAGCTGCATTTATTCTAAGCACCAGGCTCGGTCTTAGGTTGCCGGCAGTTTCAGCCTCAGGATTTCTTAGCGCTCTCCTCCTGGGCGATGCAGGCTGCTCCCAAGGCAGCCAGTAACTGTGGCTCACTAGGTATTGTTAGCTTCAAGCCCAGGTTCCCCTCTAAGGCCCGAATAAAGCCGATATTCTTAGCCACACCCCCACTTAGAGCCACATCCTCCTTGACGCCTATCCTCTTGACCAAACCCCCGATCCGGGTAGCCATAGAGGCATGAATGCCGGCAATGATATCGTTCTTAGGGGTAGGAGGTTCCCGGTGCACATGAGAGATGACTTCCTGTTCAGCGAAGATAGCACACATGTTGCTGATCTCAGCTATACTCTCTGCCAGCAGAGACGCTTTTGCCATCTCTTCCAGAGGCATCTGCATTAGTTTGGCCATGGCTTCCAGAAAGACCCCCGTACCCGAGGCACACCTCTCGTTGCCTATGGAATCGTCAGCCCCTCCTCTCTCATTGACACTGACTACAGTGCAGGTCTCCGCTCCAACATCGATCACTGTTCTCACTGAAGGAAACAACCGATTAGCGCCTCTGGCAAGGCAGGAAGCAGGGGCTCTCTGCTTATGAGCGAAGGAAACTGATTTTCTCCCCGCCCCAGTGGCTACAATGTAGCCTAGGTCTTTTGGAGAAAACCTGGTATCTTTAATTGCCTCCTCTATAGCTCTTCTAGCCTGGAGTTCTCCCTCTTCTGCCGCAGTGATTATCCTCCAGGACAGGATCTCGTTATCTTGTAGAATAATCACCTTGGTGGTTAGACTTCCCATGTCTAGACCAGCAACCAACATCCCTAAGCCTCCTGAGGAAACCCTGCTGCCATCACTTACGCTCATCCAGCAACTCGAAAAACTCTTCCAATCTATCCTTCACCTGTTCTCCAGAGGAATAGGTAGGATCGGCCAGATCACAGTCAATGACCAGGGTAGGTATACCTGCTTTTTCCAGTAAGGCATCTTTTAGGATTCTAATGGTAGCGCAAGTCTGCCGGCAGCCGATATGAGCCCAGTAGATGGCACCCTCAGCTTTATACTCTCTGGCCTCTCTGATCACTTTATCTACGAAGGGCTCCAAAGGGCCCGTATCATAGAGAGCAAAGGCCTTCCTGGCCAGGCTCTCCAGGGGTTTTGTTGGGTCAACCTCGCCTTCACACCAGGGTGACAGGTGAGGCTCAGCCACAATGACTGCCCCATATTCGTTTTGCATTGCATCCAGTAATTTCCACAAGTAGGCCGGGTAGAAGAAAAAGGTCAAAAGACGGTACCTCTCCTGCGGCACAATCCCTTCTCCCTTTTCGGCAGCCTCCTTAACCTCATCTCGTATTGCCTCATAGAAGGTGACCAGCTCTGGGGCTCCGGAGAGCAATAGTTGGGCCAGGATCATCTCTATCATGTGCTGGTTGCGCATGGGCGATGGCACCGCTTTCCTCAACTCACAGATCTCCCGAAACACCTCTGTTGAGCGGCGGGTGTTCTCCATGACTTCACTGAGCCGGTCCCAGTCCATTTTTCGCCCCGTCAGGTCTTCCAAGAAGTGAATCAGTTCTTCCAGCTCCCGAATAAAATACTGCACCCCTGGCGCGTTGTTCCTATAGGGCCTGTCCAGGTAGAAGCCGGGGCGGTTGTAGAGCTTTACCAGGTAGTCGCCCGTCTTGGTAGTAAGATCACATACCTGATTGCTCCAGACGAAGGCATCAGGGCGAGGTAGCCATCCCCGGATGGCTTGGGCGTCTACTAGGCGATGGCCGGAGCAAATTTCACTGGCAAACCCCCCTGCCTTGGCAGCACTAAAGGCCTCCTCAAGCCCGTGTACACGCGCCATAATCTCGCACATGCCTTCCAGATAGAAGGGAACGATATCCATAGCAAAAAGAAATTCGGTGGGGACAAATATAGTATGAGCCACCAAATATCTGCCTTCCTCTCTGGCAGTCTGCACCCTGCGGAAGCAGTCCGCTATTAAATCATAATACATGGATCCAGCTTTTGGGCCACGCTGGGCTCTGCGGCGTTCTGCCAACCCTTGCATCACCTGCACCACTTTGTCTAGCTTTGTAGTATCTGTGATGTCCACCTTCATTTCACTGCCCTGGCCTCTAGCATTTCGAGGAAAGCCTGGACCCGGGTCCTTATCGGCCCTGTCCCGGCCGTTCCATATTCCAAATCCAGTTCCAATACGGGAATGCCTTGTTCCTCGAAGATCATCCGCTGTAGCGGCTGCTCCATAGTCCACGGCACGCAATAGCGGACCATTTCGGTGACTACACCGTCTATTCGGTAGTCTCTAGCTATCTTTAGCGCCCGCTGCGCCCGGTCCTCGAAAGGTTCCATCCGAGGGCAGGGAAAGTTGTGCAGGTAGCGTCGACAGATGGCTTTGATAGGGTCGGGGGCAGGATCAACACTCTCCCACCAATACCTTATCCCAGTACACAGCTCGTCTATCACTACCACCCCTCCTAGATCCTCTATAGCTTTGACAAACTCTGGGTTGTTTAGCGGGCTGCCGTTGATCATCAGTCTGAACTTTCCATCAACAGCCCGCTTCCGGCTGCTGACCTCCTCTACCAATCTCTCCATCACCTTATTAAACTGGTCGGGGGGCATCCGAGAACTAGCGTTAAGTACCTCCAGAGTCTCTGCACCGCTAATTGGCGGGGCGTCCAGCTTCCTCAGCTCATGAAGCTTCTTAAAGAGCTCCCTGCGTTTGTTATAAACCTCTACCGCCTCCCACAACGCCTCATTGGTAATCTCCACCTTGAAAAAATCCTCTAACTTCTGCTGAAGGTCATGCACTTCTGCCTCATAAAGTTCATAAGCCCACGGGGTTATTTTGCGAGGCACGCTGAAAATATGGACAAAAGGGGTGAACCTGTGGTGTATCCAGACATCGGCCAGGCGGCGGGAGCAGTCGCAGGTAGCACCGGAAACAAAGCCGTTCAAGAAGTCATACCGCTTCCCTAATACCAGCTCGAGACAACCTCGGATAAAGGAACAGGTATTCACATACATGTAGGCGTTGGCCTCTTCCAGTCCAAGTTCACCGGAATCGCCGGTAAGCCTTATCGGCAGTATGCCTGCAGCATAGATGACCTCCTCAGGCACATAGTCACACTGAAAGGCAATGACCTTTTTCCCCTGCTCCTTCCAGGCCTTAATGGGAGCGGTATACGGGAAGCAGGAGTTTATCTCTCTTATCTCCTGCAAAGTCTCCAGAATATCGCTCATGCTTTCTCCTTCTCAGACTGGTCAAGATTACTAAGCGGCATATAAGTTCTTGAATCTACCAGGTATGGCTGATAGCCTCATTCTCGCATACAGTATGACAATTTATTTCCCTCTTGCTACATCCGGGGTTGAAGCCTGGACACAGATACCCCAGTTTTATCCTGACTTCATCCCTGACCCTGGCTACCACTTTGCCATAATCATCTTCAGCTAACTCAAGGATGTTTTCCGGGCATGCAGTGACACACTTCCCACAGCCATCACATTTATCAGTGTCGATGATAACGAAATAGTCCCCGGTGCCATCAGTATAGCCGTAATTAGCTCGCACTTCATTCTCCTTTTTTGCCGGCTCTTTCCTGAGCAAAAAGAGCTGCCCCCAAGGCACCAATAATTTGAGGGTCGGGAGCTAAGACAGGCTCCAAGCCTACCTTCTTTTTAATCTTTTCTACCATGCCGATGTTCTTGGCAATCCCCCCGGTGATGGTGAAATCCTTCTCTATGGATACCCTCTTCAGCAAGTTATGGCAGCGAACCGCTATAGCATCGTGCAGCCCAGCTAAGATATCGCTTTTGGCTACCCCTTTCTTTAGCAAAGAGAGGGCTTCAGATTTGGCGAAGACAGCACACACTGTGCTGAAAGGGAAGTCCTGTGTGGACTTCAGGGATAGTGGCCCTATTTCCTCCAAAGGAACCTGCAATACATCAGCAATCACCTCGAGGAACCTACCTGTACCCCCGGCACATTTGTCATTCATGATAAAATTGGTAACCCGCCCGTTCTCATCGCAGTTGATCGCTTTGCAGTCCTGCCCCCCCATGTCCAGAATAGTCCTTACCGAGGGAAAGTACCAATGAGCCCCTCTAGCGTGACAGGAGATTTCGGAGATATTGGTATTAGCAAAGGGCACCAGAACCCTCCCATAGCCAGTAGCCACAATATAGCTAAAATCCTTAAGGGACAGACCGGTCCCCTTAATTGCCTCATCCAGAGTTAATTGGGCTGTCTTGGCACTCTCTGGGCCGGTGTCACAAATGCTATAGGAAAGTATTTGGCTATCTTCTAAGATCACCCCCTTGGCGCCGCGCGAGCCTATATCTATCCCAGCTACGAACATCTTCCCCTTCTATAGTCGTTAAAAAAGATATTGGGCTTTATTCTTAGCTTACAGGGACTCCCTGCTACAGTCAATTCGTGAACGAAATGTTCGGGAATGAACCTCCTCCACTTTTTCAGTTATTTCAAAGTGGTGCTCATCTATCCCTTTAAGTAATTCCAATTGCAGTCCTTACTCAAACCTTACTGTACCCCCACGAAACTCCTTTTGCTAAACTATAGCACTTCAGACTGATCTCGGCTATAGCTCAGCGCTTCTGAATCCATCTCTGATGCGTGGATTCCTTCGAGAATCTGCTCTGCTGATGAGCCTTTTGATTCCATATTCACAGATGTGACAAATTGTGATAGAGTGGATTGGAATGGTCGACAAGACTCTTCGAGGGGAAAGATTAAAGGGCAAAAATGCAGTGGTAACTGGTGCTGGCAGAGGGATTGGCCGGGCGGTAGCTTTGGCACTGGCCGAGGAGGGGGCTAATATCGTTGTCTGCGACCTAGGAGGGGCTACAGATGGAACGGGAGCTGATAAGACACCCGCTGATGAAGTAGTAGTGGAGTGCCAGAAATTAGGCGTAAAGGCGGTCCCTCATTATGGCGATGTAGCTGATTTCAAGGCTGCTGAGGATATGATTAGAACCTGTGTAGATAACTTCGGCAGGATAGATATCTTATGTAATATAGCTGGGATTGCTAAACCTAGAATGATCTTCAATATGCCAGAGGAGGAATGGGATAG
>CAZNKW010000002.1:0-14942 GCA_964573655.1 uncultured Dehalococcoidia bacterium | reverse complement strand
CTGGGATTGCTAAACCTAGAATGATCTTCAATATGCCAGAGGAGGAATGGGATAGAGTGATAGCGGTCCATCTTAAAGGAACCTTCAACCTCTCCAGACATGCTGGCGTCCTGATGAGGCAGCAGAGATACGGGAGGATATTGAATTGCACCTCTCACGAGCAATTAGGGACTTACGGAGCCGTAAACTACAGCGCTGCCAAAGGAGGGATTGCCAGCTTGACCTATGCTACTGCTTGGGAGATGGGTAGGTATGGAGTGACCTGTAATGCTATTGCCCCGGCAGCACGAACAAGGTTCTTTGAGGATCCAGAGCTGATGGCCAACTTTATGAAGAGGGTCGAAGCTGGGCTTTGGAGTCAAGAGATGTTAGAAGAGGCAAAGCACATAGCCCCTCCAGAACACATGGGTGCTATTGCCGCCTTCCTCTGCAGCGATGAAGCTGATCACATAAATGGCTGCATATTCACCGCGGCAGGGCACAAACTCTGCTACTGGTCACCTCCTGTAGAAACAGTTACCTTTGCTAGGGATTGGGAGAAGGAGAGTAGGTGGACCTGGCAAGAAATTGAAAGGTATATACCTACCTTACTAAAGAGCTACGTTAATCCAACTCCGCCTGAGGGAAAGAAATAGTCGACTGTCAGTGGGCGCTCAATATTGAAGCACAAGCCTGCGGGGAAACCTTCAACCGAAGGCTAGGACTAGTGAGCCGAGCCCAAGGTGCCAAGGTACACCTGACCTGGGCCTGAGAAGCCTGGCTACAAAAATATCTACAATGCTGAAGAGAGGTTGGAAATAGACCTAGGTTTAACCGGGAAGACGGTCATCGTTACTGGAGGAGGTTCTAATATCGGCCGGGGTATCGTCCTAACCTTTGCTAGGGAAGGGTCGAACATAGTAAACGCTGAAATGGACGAAAAGCAAGGGCAGAAAACGGTAGACGACGCCAATGCTTTGGGTGGTCAGGCTATTTTGGTCAAAACAGATGTGACTGACTGGAATTCAGTGCAAGCAATGGTGAAGAAAACCTGGGAGAGGTTCGGTAAGATAGACGTGCTGGTCAACAATGTTGGCATGGCGCGTCAGAGGCCCTTTGTGGAGAAAACTAGAAAGGAATGTGAAAAGGAGATAAGTTTGAACTACTGGAGTGTTATAAACTGCACCAAGGCAGTGATCGATTACATGATAGAGAGAAGATATGGCAAGATTATCAATATTAGCTCTGGTGCAGGCCGCGTCGGGGTAGAGAACACAGCCATATACTCAGCAACCAAAGGTGCTGTTATCTCCTTTTCTAAGGCTTTGGCTAGGGAGCTGGGTCGCTACGGGATAAACATTAATGCTGTGTGCCCTGGCTGGGTTGTTCCGGAAAGCTCCCAGGATGTAGGAGAGGGGAGCTTTTGGAGACAAGGGCTCGATTTTTACACTCCCGAAGTGTTACGGAAGATCGCCAAAGCTTCCCCTTTAGGCCGACTGGGTAGCGCACAGGATATAGCCAACACGGTTGTTTTCCTAGCCTCTGACTGCGCCTCTTATATCACCGGACAAACCATTAGCGTTGATGGCGGAGTAACTATGGTGTGACATCAGCTCGGGAGGCTACCATAATGGCGATAGGCGAAAATTTAAATCGCCCACGCCAAGCGATGAGGTTAAGAAGTAGCCTTCTTCAGCACTCTCACTGTAGAAACACTATACTTTTCGGGCTGTTTATGCCATAATATCTCAGAGTTGTGCTTTTGTTTTTTATCGGTTTTGGGCCTTTGAGTCCCCTTTTACTTTTTAGGCCACTAGTCCTTATGCTTTCGAGCCTCTTTGCAGGGATGAGGAGCGCAGCTTTTCTATTATGTCAAACTCGAGAGGTTTTTAGTTTGCACCTTACTTGACTCGTGTTATAATTGTATAGAATAAATTGGAGTACAAAGTGGAAAAGGAAGGGAAAAGCGCTATTGTAGAAGAGTTTAGGCTTCATGAGAAGGACACGGGCTCCACAGAGGTTCAGGTCGCCCTTCTCACTGAAAGGATAAACCAGTTAACTGAGCACTTGAAAGTACACCGCCATGACTACCACTCCCAGCGGGGGCTGCTTAAGCTGGTAGGACAACGAAGGAGGCTGCTAGCCTATTTGAAGAAAGAGGACTTGGCTCGCTATCAGGCTCTCATTGCTAAGCTCGGCTTACGGAGATAGATTGTATCAGCAGACCCCTGAAGTACTTCATAATATTGGTATCCTAGCAGGAGGTTTTATTTTAATATGTTGCACATGGTAGAAAGTGTAATCGGGGGGAGGACACTCACCTTGAAGACAGGGGACTTGGCTACACAAGCCAACAGTGCTGTTAATGTAAGTTACGGTGATACAATGGTGCTAGTCACGGCTTGTGCTGCTAAAGAACCAAGGGAGGGGGTCGATTTCCTTCCCTTAACTGTGGAATATGAGGAGAGACTTTACGCTGCTGGCAAGATTCCAGGGGGATTCTTTAGGAGAGAAGGACGCCCCAGTCAGCAGGCGATTCTTTCCAGCCGACTTACAGATCGTCCTCTCCGCCCTCTCTTTCCTAAGGGTTTTTGCCACGAGGTGCAAATTGTAGCTACTGTTCTCTCGGCAGATCAGGAGAATTCTCCTGATGTGCTCGCCATTATAGGTGCCTCAACTGCCCTTTCCCTATCCGAAATCCCCTTTGAGGGACCGGTGGGCGCTGTCCGTATTGGCTACCATAATGGGGAATTCCTAGTTAACCCCACCTTTAGCCAACTGCAAGAAAGCCTTATTGACCTCGTTGTTGTTGGTACTAAAGAAGCAGTGGTAATGGTAGAAGGAGGGGCTAAAGAGGCATCGGAAGAGCTTATCCTCGAGGCGATTAAGTTTGGTCAGCAGGTTAACCAGCAGGTTATCGAACTACAGAAACAACTACAAGGTATCTGTGGCCACCCTAAGATGGAATGCAAAGTTGGCGGGGGCAACCCTGAGCTGGAGTCAGCTATCTCGTCTGCTCTTAATGGCCAGATTGCCCAAATAATTGGCAAGGGAAAAATAGAACGAGATGAAGCATTGTCAACCCTGAAAAAAGAATTAGTGGAAAAATTGGGAGGGAAGTATCCTCCTCAGGAAATCCTCTCTTTGCTCGAAGCCAAGATAAAGAGAGAGATAAGAGCTAGCATCTTGGAGAGAGGCATCCGTCCTGATGGTCGCAGCTTGACAGAAATCCGCCCTATCCAGTGTGAAGTGGGGCTCCTTCCCCGCACCCATGGCTCAGGTTTGTTCACCCGAGGCATGACCCAAGTGCTAAATATTGCTACCCTTGGTTCAGCAAGAGAAGAACAAATGTTGGATGGGCTTACGCTAGAGGAGAGCAAGCGCTTCATGCACCACTATAACTTCCCCCCTTTCTCTACAGGGGAGGTGAGACGTATAGGCACCCCAGGGCGCCGCGAGATTGGGCATGGTGCTTTAGTAGAGAAGGCTCTTACCCCAGTAATTCCGCCGGAGAATGATTTCCCTTATACTATCCGACTGGTCTCCGAAGTGCTTAGCTCTAACGGCAGTACCTCCATGGCTTCTGTTTGCAGCAGCAGTTTATCTCTGATGGACGCTGGGATACCCATTAAGGCTCCTGTGGCAGGGGTAGCTATGGGCTTGGTTACTGGGGGTAGCGGCCAGTATGCCATCCTGACCGACCTTGAAGGTATGGAGGATGCCTATGGTGATATGGACTTCAAGGTGGCAGGTACCGTAGCCGGGATAACAGCCCTGCAACTAGATATCAAACTCAAGGGCATAAGCTATGAGATTTTGGAGAAGGCTTTGAACCAGGCTCGCCAGGCTCGAAGCTCTATCCTCACTAAGATGCAGGAGACTATTGCCTCTAGCCGCCCTGAGTTGAGCAAATATGCGCCCCGGATGTTTAAGATAACCATCGACCCCAGTAAGATTGGGAATGTCATTGGTCCTGGCGGTAAGATGATAAGGTCTATCATTGAGCAGACAAAGGCAACTGTAGATGTTGAAAATGATGGCACTGTGCTTATTGGCTCGACCGATGCAGAAGCGGCTCAGAAGGCCATAGCGATGATTGAAGAGCTGACAAAGGAAGTGGAGGTCGGCGGTATCTACACGGGAAAGGTGACTCGGATACTTCCCTTCGGAGCCATAGTGGAAATTCTACCCGGCAAGGAAGGACTGGTACATATCAGTGAGCTTGCCGATTATCGGGTGCCCAGCGTAGAGGATGTGGTCAAACTTGGTGATGAGATCACCGTCATGGTAAAGGAGTTTGATCGCCAAGGGGGAAAAATAAGCCTTTCCCGCCGTGCTGTGTTTCAGGAACCTTCTGAACCAGGAAAACCGAACTCATCAAGCCAAGACTACCCTCACAGAAGATACGCTGACAATCAGCGCGGTGCAAGGAATAGTTCGGGCAGCAGGCGTTATCCTCGCCGTAGGGGCAACTTTACCCCGAGTAAGAGCGATTAAGATAGGGAAGCAACATGCCCATCAGGGTGATAGTCCACGGCGCCTTGGGGCGGATGGGGAGAGAGGTAATTAATGCCCTCTGTGCTGACCCTCAAATGGAGCCAGTAGGTGCAGTAGACAAGAGAGCCAGAGAAAAACATCTCTCCTTACCAGACCAGTCTAGGGTTATTCCCCTCTCCTCAAATCTGGAAGACCTTCTGAAGCAAACTGCTCCCGAAGTCTTGGTAGACTTTAGTGTAGCCGAGGCTACCTTGCCTGCAGTGCGAACTGCAGTAAGTCATAGAGTCAACCTGGTTATTGGCACTACTGGTCTCTCGGCAGAAGACCTGGCTGAGATTGATCAGCTAGCTAAAAGCAATAAGGTGGGGGCGATAGTGGCCCCCAATTTCGCCCTGGGGGCTGTGGTGATGATTCACCTAGCTAAGATAGCGGCCAGATTCTTTGACCATGCGGAAATCATTGAGATGCACCATGAGCAAAAGCTCGATGCACCCTCGGGGACAGCCCTCTCCACTGCCAGGGCTATGCTGGAAGCAAGAGGCAAGCCCTTTCTTTGCCCCCGAGTACAAAAGGAAAGCCTTGGTGGTACTAGAGGAGGAGAATTAGAGGGCATTGCTCTCCATAGCGTGCGCTTGCCTGGACTAATGGCTCACCAAGAAGTAATCTTTGGGACAGCAGGGCAGACGCTGACTATTCGCCATGATACCATAAATCGGGAGTGCTACATGCCCGGCGTAATCTTAGCCATCAAGAAGGTGAGCGAACTTAAAGGGCTAACCTACGGTTTAGATAAATTGCTGGGTTTGTAGAGGGTTTTGCCTATGCCTAAATCAGTGATTGCAGTTCTTTTCATAGGTGTGTGCTCGGCCACCCACCTGCTGGCAGGGGATAGTCCGCCTTGCGGACTCCGATACGTTGTTCGGAGAACCCCTGCCCTAGGCTGACTGGGTTTATAAGTAAAAGGAGAAAAGGTGAAGAGTTATAACGTGGCTATTGTTGGTGCCACCGGGCTGGTGGGGCAAGAGTTTATTAAGGTATTGGAGCAGCGTCATTTCCCCACGGCTTCCATCCAGCTTTATGCCTCAGACCGCTCGCATGGTAGAAAATTAAAGGTCAATCATCAGGAAGTAGAGGTCAGAGAGACAACCGAAAGGTCCTTCCAAGACATAGATATCGCTCTTTTCTCTGCTGGCGCTGAGATTAGTCGCCACTTCTCCCCTATAGCAGCCAAAGCTGGAGCAGCAGTGGTCGATAACAGTGCTGCCTTTAGGATGGAGCCAGACGTCCCCCTGGTGGTGCCTGAGGTTAATCCTGAGGATATAAGAAACCATCAGGGAATTATCGCCAACCCCAATTGCTCCACCATTCAAATGGTAGTGGCGCTTTACCCATTGCATAAGGTTAATCCCATTAAGCGTTTGACTGTTTCTACCTACCAGTCGGTCTCCGGAACAGGGGCGGCTGCTATGGAAGAGTTGAGTGCCCAGTCCAAGCTAGTCCTTGAGGGGAAGGAGACAAAACCTCAAGTCTATCCTTATCAGATTGCCTTCAATTTGCTGCCGGAGATCGATGTCTTCCTGGAAAATGGCTATACCAAGGAAGAGTGGAAGATGGTGGAAGAAACAAGGAAGATTATGCATGCCCCAGAGATAGCCATATCAGCTACCTGTGTGCGGGTGCCAGTATATATCGGGCACAGCGAAGCTGTCCAGGTAGAATTTACTCACCCTATGTCCCCTGAAGAAGCACGGCACATCTTGGCTCAAGCCCCTGGGGTTGAGGTAATGGACAACCCTGCTAATAGGCTTTATCCTTACCCCTGCCTAGCAGCAGGAAGAGACGAGGTGTTTGTGGGGCGGATTCGGCGAGATGCCTCCCACCCCAATGGTCTAGCCCTTTGGATTGTCAGTGATAATCTGCGTAAGGGGGCTGCCCTTAATGCCATCCAGATAGCTGAGGAGATGGTCCAAAGAGGCTGGGTATAAGCGATAATCTGAGCCTGTTTAAAAGGGTAGTGCGGGTCTTTAGACCCGCCAAGGTAGACCTTTAGGTCTGCATCTCAAAACTCTTGTGGCTATGTTTTTGGTTACCTTCAGCTAGGAGGAAGGACAGATGTTAGGTCGTTTGCTCACCGCCATGGTAACCCCTTTTGATGAAAAGGGAAAGGTAGATTACCAGCAGGCAAAGAGATTAGCCCAGGCTTTACTCAAGTCAGGAAGTCAAGGGGTGGTGGTTTCCGGCACCACCGGTGAGTGCCCCACCTTAACCAAGGAGGAAAAACTGCGCCTCTTTGCTGAAGTGAAATCAGCTATAGGACAGGGGGTGGTCGCTGGCACCGGTAGTTATAGCACCAGCGAGAGTATGAAGCTGACCAAAGAGGCAGAGAAGGTCGGAGCTGATGCTATCTTGCTAGTAGTCCCCTACTACAATAAGCCGACCCAAGAGGGTTTGTTTCAGCACTTCAAAGCTATTGCTGAGAGCACCAGTCTGCCCTGTATTCTGTATAATGTGCCCAGCAGGACGGTGACCAACCTCTCGGCAGACACTACAATCAAGCTATCTCAAGTCGATAATATCGTGGGGATAAAGGAGGCAAGCGGTAATTTAGAGCAAATCACTAAAATCCTTCAAGGCACAAGGAAAGATTTCCTGGTCTATAGCGGCAATGATGGAGATACCCTGCCCATTTTAGCTTTAGGGGGTTATGGGGTTATCAGTGTTGCCTCTCACCTAGTGGGCAACCAGATCAGGGAAATGATGGAAAAGTTCCTCAGCGGCAAAATAGAGGAGGCGGCTCAGCTTCACCGGAAATTGTTGCCTTTAATTAACGCCCTGTTTATTGTTTCTAACCCCATCCCGGTTAAGCATGCTCTTAACTATATCGGTTTTCCCGTAGGTAAACCTCGCCTGCCTCTTACTGAACCAGATGAGAAAACCAAAGCGATGATAGAGGCTGCCTTGAGGGATTACCACATTGATTTGCCCGTTGAGGTCCTGAAATAAATAAAGGAGGACTCCAATGGAGAAACCCCTGAAGGTGATTGCTTGGTTTGAGGAAGTTAGTAAAGCAGATATTCCCCTGGCTGGTGGCAAGGGGGCAAACCTGGGGGAGATGACCAAAGCCAAAGTCCCTGTCCCGCCTGGTTTCATTGTCACTGCCGATGCCTACTTCTATTTTCTGGAAGAAGCTAACATCACTAGAAAAATTCGCAAATATCTGAAGAATCTAGACCCTAAAGATAGTGAGAGACTGGAAGAGGTAGCCTCCCAGATTAAAGAGCTAATTATCGAAGCCTCTATGCCCCCTAAGATAGCCGAAGAGATAAAGCAAGCCTATCAAAAACTGGGGCGGGGTTTGGTAGCTGTGAGGTCCTCGGCTACTGCTGAAGATTTACCGGAGGCGTCTTTCGCTGGTCAGCAGCGTACCTTCCTTAATGTGCACGGTGAACTCGAAGTAGTAGTAGCAGTGCAAGGTTGTTGGGCTTCCCTCTTTGAGCCCCGAGCCATTTTCTATCGAGCTCAGCATGGCTTTGACCATCTGAAGATAGGCATCGCCGTCCCAGTGCAAAGAATGGTACAGTCGGAGGCTGCCGGCGTCATATTTACCATAGAGCCGATGAGTAATGATGAGAGCAAGATCGTTATTGAAGCAGCCTTGGGGCTTGGAGAAACAGTGGTTTCCGGTGATTTAACCCCCGACCTGTATACCGTCGATAAAGAAGGACTGAGAATTTTAGATAAGAGCATAGCTAAACAAGAGTGGCAACTGGTGAAGAACCCAGACAAGAAGGATGAAGAGGAAAGCAATATCAAGGTGCCAGTTCCTGTCTCAGATCAGACCCAGCAGAAATTGACGGATGAGGACATCGTTGCCTTAGCTAAGATAGCTAAGACGATCGAAGCCCACTATCAGTTCCCCCAGGATATTGAGTGGGCTAAGGAACAAGGCAAACTTTACATTGTGCAGACCCGCCCGGTAACTACCATAAAACCTTCGACCGAACCAGAGGAAGAGTTGGAAGGCATTCAACTCCTCAGCGGCATATCAGCTAGTCCCGGTGTAGCTGCTGGCCTAGCCCAGATAGTTCACCATGCCTCTGAAATAAACAAGGTAGAAAAAGGTGAAGTGCTGGTAGCTGAGATGACCACACCTGACTTTGTCCCGGCTATGAAGAGGGCAGTGGGTATTGTGACTGACCGCGGCGGCAGAACCTGCCACGCTGCCATTGTCAGCAGAGAGCTTGGTGTCCCTTGTGTGGTAGGGACGGGAAATGCTACCAAGGTGTTGAAAGAGGAACAGTTGATCACTGTAGATGGTTCAAGGGGGAAGGTCTATGAAGGCAGGGTAATAAAGGAAAGAGTAGCAGCTCCGGCAATAGTGAAGGAGAGGGTTAAGACAGTCACCAAGGTTTATGTCAATTTGGCGGACCCGGATTTGGCTGAAGCTGTAGCCGCTCGAGATGTAGATGGTGTCGGCCTTCTCCGAGCTGAGTTCATGATTGCCAACATTGGTGAACATCCCCGCTACATGCTCTCCCAAAATAGGGGAAAGGAGTTTGTGGATAAGCTTGCCCAGGGTATTAACACCTTTGCGCGAGCTTTTAACCCCAGGCCAGTAGTCTACCGAACCACAGACTTTAAGACCAACGAATACCGTAATCTTAAAGGTGGAGAGCAATATGAGGAGATAGAAGAGAATCCTATGCTAGGTTATAGGGGGTGTTCGCGCTATATCAGAGAACCGGACATCTTTAAATTGGAAATAGAGGCTATAAAGAAAGTCAGGGAAAGCTTCACCAATTTGTGGGTGATGATACCCTTTGTGCGTAGGGTGAGGGGGATGGCTGAAGCCAAAAAGGTATTGGAGTCGGAAGGACTGGTTCAATCACCAGACTTTAAGCTGTGGATGATGGTGGAGGTGCCCTCTAATATCATCCTCCTGGATAAGTTTATAGATGTGGGTATTGATGGTATCTCCATTGGCTCTAATGACTTAACCCAGCTTATCCTGGGTTTAGACCGGGATAGTCCAAGGTTGGCCGAGCTATTCGACGAGCGGGATGAGGCGGTACTTTGGTCTCTAGAGAAGGCTATCAAGACAGCCACAGAAAGAGGAATAACCAGTTCCATCTGCGGGCAGGCACCTTCAGTCTACCCTGAGCTTACCACCAAGCTAGTGGAATGGGGGATTACCTCTGTCTCAGTTAATCCTGATATGATTGAGCACACCAGGGCCATAGTTTCTATCGCCGAGGAAGGGTTGACTGGGCGTCCCTCTCACCTACGGCGCTTGGCTCGCACCATTTAGAAACCGTGGATTTGCCTCACCATAGTATTCGTCTTTGGCTGGAAGAAAAGGAGGAACATCTTTCCCCTTATGCCATGAAAAGCAGGTTATCCCGAGGAAGGCTCAAGCCTGAGGAGCCCTGCCCCATGCGGACTGCCTTTCAGCGTGACCGAGACCGCATCATTCACTGCAAGGCCTTTCGCCGCTTGAAGCATAAGACCCAGGTCTTTATTGCCCCCCTGGGTGACCATTATGTGACTCGCTTGACTCATACTTTGGAGGTTTCCCAAATCGCCCGCTCCATAGCTCGTGCTTTAAATCTCAATGAAGACCTGACAGAGGCGATTGCCTTAGGGCATGATTTAGGGCATACCCCCTTTGGTCATATAGGAGAGGAGGTCTTGAATGACATCTCACCCTTCGGCTTCAGGCATAATGAACAAAGCCTGAGGGTGGTAGATTTCCTAGAGAAAGGAGGGGAGGGACTCAACCTCACTTGGGAGGTAAGAGAAGGCGTTTTGAAGCACTCAAAGGCGAGAGTGGACATTCTAGGTGAGGGGTGGGAAACCTTAAATACCCTGGAAGGGCAAGTATGCAAAATCGCTGATGTGGCTGCCTATATCAATCATGATATCGACGATGCTTTGCGAGCCGGCATTATTGAGCAGGGCGAGCTTCCTCCCTCAGCAATCTCTGTGCTGGGGGATTCTCCCTCTGAGCGAATTAATACCATAATCTGTGACATTGTAGACTACTCCTGGGCAGCTAGAGGTGAGGACCTGACAAGGGGGCAAATACCACCGACTATTGGCATGAGCCCCTCAGTGAATGAGACAATGAATGCCCTAAGGGAGTTCCTTTTTGAAAGGGTGTATGACATCAGCTTGGCAAAAGAAGAGGCGACTAAGGCCAGGAGAGTGGTTCGTCTGCTTTATGAGCATTTTATGAAACACGAAGAAAAGCTACCCCGGGAGTATGCCCTCTATAACGAACCGTTGGCCCGAAGGGTGGTAGACTATATTGCTGGGATGACTGACCAGTATGCCCTTCGAGTAGCTGATGAATCGGGGCTTTTTTGAACATTATAGAAGGGGATGGAAGAGATAAAGTGCCATGTAGGAGACTGTTTAACTGTCACCCTGACCCTGAACCCTTCCTTCGTCAGGGCAGGCTCCGTGAAGGGGAAAGGTCTCAGATTCTTCAGCGGAGTTTACCCTGAGCGAGATTCTTCGGTCGCTTCGCTTACTCAGAATGACAATTAGGATTGTTAAACGCTCTCCATGTAGAGGGGGTGAAAAGGATATATAATTAAGATAACTGCGGGGCTCTTAAGTATAAAACTAAAGGAGGTGAGCCATAAGAGAAATAGGAAGCACACAGTGGTGGGGGAACTTGGTGACCTTGCTGCTCTTTGGGATCATCCTCGGCTTTTTTGGTTTCGATCGCTTCTACCGAGGGCAAATCTTTTGGGGATTCGTTAAGTTCATCACTGGGGGAGGCCTCGGTGTCTGGGCCATATTGGATATGTTCCGTTACCTGCGTCGGTTTGGCAAGACTGGTCAATGGTCTTTGTCAGCTAAGGAGGTTACCGGTAGTTAGGTTGTAAGCCATAGGTATAGGAAATTGAGGAGTGGGCGCTAGTGGGGTTCCATAGCTGCCTCCGAAATTGGAGCTTTAGATGGCCGTTATTGATGAAATAAAGCAAAGAGTGGACATAGTGGACCTAGTTTCCAATTATGTCCCCGGTTTGAAAAAAGCGGGACGCAATTTTAAAGCCCTCTGCCCCTTCCATGCAGAAAGGGTCCCCTCCTTCTATGTTTTCCCCGAGCGCCAGAGCTGGCATTGCTTTGGAGCCTGTGGGACAGGAGGTGACGTCTTCTCCTTCGTGATGAGAAAGGAAGGAGTTGACTTTGGTGAAGCACTGCGAATTCTGGCACAAAAGGCAGGTGTTCCCCTTATTACCAAGCAAGACGAGGAGAGCAAAGGAGAGGCTGAGAGATTGAAGGAGATGAATGAAGCTGCCGCCGAATATTACCATTATTTGCTTCTTCGCTCCTCAGCCGGTGAGGGAACCCGAGGTTATTTAGCCCAGCGGGGTATCTCGGATAAAACGGTTGAGGAATTTCGATTGGGCTTTAGCCCCGATAGTTGGGAAGCATTGCGGGAGCAATTAGTGAAAAAAGGCTATCAGGAGAATGAGCTGGTAGCTGCCGGTCTGCTGGTGGAGAAGGAATCCTTCCAAGGGAAGGATTCGAGGGGAACCTACGACCGCTTCCGCAATCGACTGATGTTTCCCATTCGAGACATTGCGGGAAGGGTTTGTGGCTTTGGAGCACGAGCCCTCGATGATTCCTTGCCTAAATACCTCAACTCACCGCAGACCCTTGTATTTGATAAAAGTGGTGCCCTTTATGGTATTGACCGGGCTAAATCGGCTATTAGAAAGCAAAACCTGGCAGTGGTGGTAGAGGGCTATATGGATGTTATTGTTGCCCATCAGTATGGCTTTGAGAATGTAGTTGCTTCTTTGGGGACTGCCCTTACTGAGAGGCAGGTGGGCATAATCAAGAAGCTGACCAAAAGTCTTACCTTGGCCCTCGATGCTGATGCTGCTGGTGAAATAGCGATGCTGCGAGGGCAAGAGGTGATTGCGCAGACTTTTGGTCAACCGGTGTCTGTTCCGGGATGGACAGACGTAAAGTATGAAAATCTCTATGATGCAGAGTGGAAGGTTGCCTTTTTGCCTCAGGGTAAAGACCCCGATGAAATCATAAGAGAAAGCGCCGAAGAGTGGCAACAATTGATAGAGAAAGCTACGCCAGTGGTTGACTATGTTTTCGATACGGTGGCTTCCAAACTTGACTTGACCGAACTCAAAGATAGGTCTTCAGCTGTAGATCAGCTCCTACCAGTCATTAAGGAGATTAAAGACCCCGTCCATCAAGCTCACTATCTGCAAAAACTAGCTCGCCTGGTAGCTATAGATGAGCAAAACCTAGCTTCGGCTCTTAGTCGCTTGAAGCGACCAGCTAGGTTAAAAGGGGCAGGCGAAATAGTGCAACCTTCTACGCTCATCCCTCTTCTATCCTCCAAAGATCCGCTGGCGGAATACTGCCTTTCTTTGCTAGTGCATTACCCACAGCTAAGGAGCCATGCCACAGAGCTCTCCGCTGATCTCTTTCCCCATAGTGAAAATCGTGAAATTTTCCTTGCTTGGCGTAGTGCTACTGACCTAGATTCAATGCGCCAAGGGCTTGATGCCACCCTTGAGGAGCATCTAGATGCCCTTTTGAGCAAAGCTCTTCCTCCGCTGAATGAAGAGGAACAAGAACATGCTCTCCGTGAGTGCCTTTACCGCTTGCAGGAGCGATGGATAAGGGACCTAAAAACAAAAGAGGAGTGGCTAATTTCAGAGGTCCAATCTGAGGGCAACGCTGCTGAATTAGAAGAGATACAACAACTGGCATTAAAGCTCAATACCCAACTGAGGGAGGTCTTCCTTCACAGGAAGAGTAAAGCCAAGAGCTAGGAGACAAAGTATGAGTCCTAAAAAGAAGAAGCAAGCCCCAGAGCTTCCCCAGCAGGAGAGTGAGCGCTGGGCCGCTGAAGACACGGAGACTAGCTCTGAGTTAGAACCTGAAACGTTAGAAGAGGAGCATGCCGTTTTACCCGGGGAAAGTGAAGAGGTAGAGCCCCCAGAGGAAGAGAAGGGCCTGGAAGTCGAAACTCCACCAGAGTTAGAAGCCAGGTTAGATCTGGAACAACTGGAGTTAGCTGATGACCCGGTGCGCCTATACCTGCGTCAAATTGGCAGAATTCCTCTCCTTACCGCAGAGGAAGAGAAGACTTTGGCTAGGAGCAAAGAGGAAAAGGATTATGTCAACGAGATAGAGAGGGAATGCTCCTCCAGATTAGGGAAACCGCCATCGGCTGTGGACGTGGTTACTGTTCTACTAGGACGACTAGAACAAGCCTTCCCTCTTCTCCAGGCTGTAGAGGAGCAACTCGCTTTGACTCCGCATGAACCTCTGGTCAAGAGGATTTCCAATCCTCAATTGCGAGCTGCTTTAGATAGAGAACTCAGTGAGCCATTGATAGAAGCTGTGTCCCAGAGAATAGATAAGAGCCGGGGCAAAGTGGAGCAATCTTTAAAAGACCTTTCCCTGGCCAGCTCCCTCTTACCCTCCGAACTTCTCGACACTATTGACAGAAGACTGCCCACCGAGCTAGGTGACCTACTTCATACCCCCAACTTTCTTAAGAGCCTTAAGCCTTTTGAGGAACGATTTCAAAGGCATCTAGAGGGCATTAAGCAAAAAGGAGCGAGGGCAGAGGAACGTCTCGTCGAAGCCAATCTGAGGCTGGTAGTCAGTGTAGCTAAGAGGTATATAGAACGAGGGATGTCCTTCCTCGATGTCATCCAAGAGGGAAATATAGGTCTCCTCCGGGCAGTGGAGAAGTTTGATTACCGCAGAGGCTATAAATTCAGTACCTATGCTACTTGGTGGATTCGCCAATCGATCACCCGGGCCATAGCCGACCAGGCACGGACTATCCGTATCCCGGTGCACATGGTAGAGACTATTACCAGACTCCATAGGGCAACCCGCCGTTTAACTCAAGAATACGGCCGGGAGCCAACCATCGAAGAGATTAGCCAACAAATGGAAATGCCTCCAGAGAAGGTAGAAGAGATCATGAAAATATCACAGGAACCAGTCTCTTTGGAGACCCCCATTGGAGAAGAAGAAGACACTCACTTAGGGGACTTTATCGAGGACCGTAAGATTGCCTCCCCCGTTGATACTGCTTCTTATCAATTGCTTAAGGAGCAGATATCCGGTGTGCTAGATACGCTCACCCCTCGGGAGCAGAAAGTGCTCCGATTAAGGTTTGGGCTGGAGGATGGGCGAGGCCACACCCTAGAGGAGGTAGGCAAGGAATTTAAAGTAACCCGAGAGCGAATCAGACAAATTGAGGCTAAAGCACTGCGTAAGTTACGTCATCCTACTCGTAGTAGGAAATTAAAGGATTACCTGGAATAAACTTTACTAGAGTTATTAACAGCTCGCTGGGGTTCCCAGGGGGGCGCAACATCCCCTTGGCCAAGGGCGCGGTCAATACCCCGCCCACGGGGTGGGGTTTATTTCAGCTTAGACAATATGCCCGCTTTCCCTGA
>CAZNKW010000001.1:23360-25901 GCA_964573655.1 uncultured Dehalococcoidia bacterium | reverse complement strand
AGACGGGCTTTTGCGCCAAGAGATTGTTACCAGTAGGGACTCCGATTTATCGGAGTCCGAATCTTGGACAGACTGTTGAAGCGGATGCTCCAATCTACCCGATATATGGGAGGGGGGCTGACAGTTTGCCAACCTTAGCCGCTAAAAAAGGACTCTGAGCTACTTACAAACCTCGATTTTCATGATAGGAAATAAAATGGTTCATTGCTTGAGCAGCTTGGCTGATAGAGGTATAAACCGGAAATCCGGCCTTAAGGCATTGCCCCTGCACTTCATGGGCTAATTTCCCCGCTTCTATCACCCCAACCGTGCGCAACACAATGGCTAGCGGCTTATTAGTTCCCTGGCCTACTTCTATAATGGCTTCAATTTGTTCTTTTAGTAGTTGAACTCCACGCCTGACAGTAAAGACAGCATTTAACATCACAAATAGAGCATCAACTCCATCATAATCAGCGATGAGCTTGGCGCTTTTAGCAAAGGAGGCAGGGTCCCAGTATACATCGGCTGAAGTATCTATGGGATTACGCAGGCCGGTCCCTGCTGGTGGGGTAAACTTCCTTAACTCTTGCCTCAGCTCCTGGGGGAAGGGAGGGACAATAAGGCCGGTGTTCTCGCAGTCATCAGCCGCCTGAACACTTGCTCCTCCGCCAATTCCAATGATGCCAATTCTTCTTCCTCGGGGTGGCCTCAGGTATGAAAATGCCAAAATAGTGTCTGCCATCTCCTCTAGATTGTGAACTTGTATTACCCCTCTCTGTCGGCAAAGAGCATCCCACGTCTCTTTACTTCCAGCTAGAGCGCCGGTATGTGAAGCCACTGCCTCTTTTCCAGCTTCAGTTTTTCCTCCTTTAAGGATTATCACTGGCTTTGCTTCGGTGGCTTCCCCCAGCACCTTGACAAATCTTCGCGGTTGCTTTATCCCTTCAATATAGGCCGCGATAATCTCAGTATTCTTGTCATGAGCAAAGTATTCCAGAAAATCTGCCTCATCGAGGTCGGCAGCATTCCCATAGCTGACACCCTTACTGAAGTGTATCCCCCGCTCTGCCCCTGTAACGATTAACTCCCTGGCATTCCCTCCACTTTGGGACAAAAAGCCGACATGACCGCCCTCTCCGGAGCCGAGAGATTCAAAAGTTATGCCTATTTTGGGGTAGTGTATTCCGAGACAATTCGGTCCTATGAGGCGCACCCCGCCTTGGCGGGCAATGGCAACTACTTCCCTCTCTAATCTTACCCCTTCCTCTTCCCCTGTCTCACTAAATCCGGCAGTAAAGAAAGTCACCACCTTCACTCTTGCTGTCACACAATCTTGCACAAGTTTTGGCGTCAAGGGTGCGGGAATGGCACAGATGACATAATCCACTGGCTCGGGTATATCCAGAATGCTAGCATAGGCTTTTAATCCCATGATCTCACTCTGGTAAGGGTTGACCGGATAGATCTTCCCCTGATAGCCAAAATCCAATAATGGTTGTAAGAAATTCCGGTTCGTCCTTGAATCAGGGTTTGAGGAGGCGCCAACGACGGCAATTGATTGGGGGTAAAACACGAATCCTATATCTGGCATAGGCTAATTCTGGCAGACCTTTAGAAACTGGTCAATCCCGAGGGGGTAAGACAAACCTTGGTTCTTACCCCCTAGACAGACGTAGAAATACCCTTCTAGGCAATTTTCTGAAGCTAGAAATCCTTTCTTTATATAAAGGTAGAGAATTCCCTTTCTTCCATTACACTTTGGAGCATATTTTCATCTTGAAAAATTTGCTATAGCTATGTGGTGAAAAGCAGCCTTGTCCTGCCACCTCTTTATTCCCCTATAACCTGGAGGACTATTTCCCTGGACCGAGGGCGATTGTCGAAGTCAACGTATACAATTTGCTGCCAAGTTCCCAAAGCCATTCTCTTGTTGCTGAAGGGCACGGTTAGGGAAGCACTAAGAACGGAGGCCCGTATGTGGGAGTGGCCGTTACCTTCCCCCCAGGCCCGGTTGTGTTTATAGTCCACATTAACTGGAACAACTCTGTCCCACATAGCCTTAAAGTCAGCTAATAGTCCAGACTCGTCTTCAATAGTGGAAATTCCGGCTGTTGAGCCAACGGCAAAGACAGTCACAATCCCACTGCCGACACCTGAATCATCAACTTCCTTGGCCACCTGCCCGGTGATATCTATAATGTCACAATTCCCCCGGGTGTTGAGCCTTATCCTTCTGCTTTCCACCATTGCGGTCACCTCCTTTACCAAAGGATATCAGCCAGCTCAAATATAGGTCCATCCCGGCATACCTGCTGCAAACCCTTCTTGGTCTTTATAGTGCAGCTATAGCATGCCCCTAATCCACAGCCCATCCTCACCTCTAAGGAAATCTGGACTGGTCTTCCTTTTAGACAGCTTTGAGCTGCCATGGACTGATACATAGAAGCGGGGCCACAAGCAAAGACCTGGTCAGCCTGGTTGATAAAATCGCTGATAAGCTCAGTTACCATACCCCTCCTCCCCTCCGAGCCATCCTCAGTGGCCGTGACCAGGTCGATC
>CAZNKW010000001.1:0-23260 GCA_964573655.1 uncultured Dehalococcoidia bacterium | reverse complement strand
CTTGACCTTGCGTCTGGTAACTATATAACCTCCTTAAGATACTCCTGGAGAGACTTAGGTAAAATCTTTTCTTTCTTTACAGCCTTAATACCTTCAATGCTAGCTTCAGCGGCTGCCATTGAAGTGATGTAAGGGACCTTGTACTGGATTGCCATCATACGAATATAGCTATCATCGTATTTACTGCTGCGACCAGCGGGGGTATTAATAATGAGATGGATATCCCTGTTCTTGATCGAATCTGTCAGGTTAGGTCTACCTTCATGGAGTTTCTTTATCCTTGTATTTGGTATGCCATGCGCATCTAGTAGACTGCTCGTCCCTTCTGTAGCATAAATATGGAACCCCAACTTATGAATTTTCCTGGCTATAGGAAGTAACTCTGGCTTATCCTTATCGGCTACCGTCAACAGAAGATTCCCCTCCAAAGGAAGCTCTGGCCCAGCAGCCTCTGCAGCTTTGTAGAAAGCAAGTCCGAAGGTGTCACCGATTCCCATAACTTCTCCAGTAGATTTCATTTCCGGCCCTAATATGGGGTCTACCTCAGGAAACATGTTGAAGGGGAAAACCGCTTCCTTAACACCGACATGGGGAAGCCTGCGTTTCTTGAGTTCAGGGAAATCCTTCAGTTTCTTGCCCAACATCAGATAAGTACCGATACGGGCTAACGGGATTCCAGTCACCTTAGAAACCAGAGGAACAGTACGTGAAGCTCTGGGGTTAGCCTCCAAAATATACACCTTATCATTACATATCGCATATTGAATGTTTATCAGTCCAGCAACCTTTAGCCCCTCGGCAATTTTAGCTGTGTATTCCTCAATAGTTTCCTGATGCTTTTTCTTGATTGTCCTGGGGGGAATAGCACAAGCAGCATCACCTGAATGGACCCCAGCCAACTCTATGTGCTCCATAATGGCAGCCACAAAGGTATGCTCCCCATCACAAAGCGCATCAACCTCGGTTTCAATAGCATGCTCCAGGAACCTATCAATAAGCATAGGGTATTCAGGGCTGACCTGAATGGCTTCCACAGCATACTTTTTCAGCATATCCTCGTCTAATACAACCTCCATACCACGACCGCCAAGCACAAAAGACGGCCGCACCATGAGAGGGTACCCAATTCTAGCAGCGATTCTGATGGCCTCTTCCAAAGAGCGGGCAGTGCTGCCTTCTGGTTGTGGTATATTAAAAGCTATCATCTTCTGTCTGAAACGCTCCCTGTCTTCAGCAAAACCAATACTTTCCGGACTGGTCCCTAAAATATTCACTCCATTATCCGCTAGTTCCTGAGCAATATTTAGTGGAGTCTGGCCGCCAAACTGGACGATAACACCTTCGGGCTTTTCTTTTTCATAAATGGTCAACACGTCTTCCACTGTCAACGGTTCAAAATAGAGTTTATTAGAAGTATCATAATCTGTTGATACTGTCTCTGGATTGCAATTGACCATAATCGACTCATAACCTTCATCGCGCAAAGCAAAGGCGGCATGAACACAAGTATAATCAAATTCTATTCCCTGCCCAATCCTGTTGGGTCCGCCACCTAAGATCATTACTTTCTTACGTGGCGAGACTCCAACTTTGTCTTCGCCAATATAGGTAGAGTAGTAATAAGCGGCGTTTTCCACCCCGCTGACAGGGACAGCATCAAATCGTCCCTGTTTTCCAATAGCTATTCTTCTCCGCCTGACCTCTTTCTCCTCGATGTTGAAAAGGCCAGCCAGGTATTTATCTGAGAAACCCCACTCTTTTGCCTTGGCTAACTTCTCATCGGGTAAGTCATGCCATTTATGTTTAACCAACTCCTCTTCAAACTCCACCAGCTCTTTCATCTCGTTAATGAACCATCTGCCAATGTGGGTCATTTTGTGAAGCTCTTCCACAGACATCCCTTGACGCAGAGCCTCGTACATCAAGAATACACGCTCACTTGAAGGCACGGCCAGTTTTTTCCTCAATTTCTCCAGCGAAAGAGTTTTAAAGTCTTTGGCACCACCCAGGCCGTATCTCTTTATTTCCAAGGAACGTATGGCTTTCTGGAAGGCTTCCTTGAAAGTCTTGCCTATGCTCATAACTTCACCCACAGCCTTCATCTGAGTTCCTATGACATCCACGGCTTTAGGAAACTTCTCGAAAGTCCAGCGGGCGAACTTGACTACTACGTAATCACCACTGGGTTCATACTTCTCCAGCGTCCCTTCCTTCCAGTAGGGAATCTCATCCAGAGTTATTCCGACAGCCAGTTTCGTCGAAATGCGGGCAATGGGGAAGCCAGTCGCCTTAGATGCCAGGGCAGAAGAGCGGGAGGTGCGGGGGTTGATTTCTATGGCCACTAGCCTATCATCTTCGGGGTTGTGAGCAAACTGGATATTCGTGCCCCCCACCACACCAATGGCGTCCACGATTTTATAAGAAAGGTCTTGCATGCGCTTCTGCAGGTCTTCGGGCACAGTAAGCATGGGAGCAACACAGAAACTGTCACCAGTATGCACGCCCATGGCGTCAACGTTTTCAATAAAGCATACGGTAATCTTCTGATTCTTTTGGTCTCTGACAACTTCCAGCTCCAGCTCCTCCCACCCTATAACCGATTCCTCAACCAGAACCTGATGGATAAGACTGGCATTAAGCCCCCGGTTGACAATAGTCCTTAGCTCCTCCACGTTGTAAGCAATTCCTCCGCCCGTTCCACCCAAGGTATAGGCTGGCCGCAGAACAACAGGATACTTCAGTCTTTCAGCTATTTGCTCAGCTTCCTCAACAGAATAGCAGGGGTCAGACTTAGGGACTGGAATGCCGAGCTTGCCCATAGTCTCCTTGAAGGCAATACGGTCCTCACCCCTCTCAATGGCATCGGCTTTAACACCAATAACTTCCACTCCATACTTTTCCAATACTCCAGATTTGTAGAGAGTGGCAGCCAGGTTAAGCCCGGTTTGCCCCCCTAGGTTGGGAAGAAGGGCATCAGGCCTTTCCCTTTCAATGATCTTGGCCACACTTTCTGCTGTCAGTGGCTCAATATACGTTTTATCAGCCATGCCAGGGTCGGTCATGATAGTTGCTGGGTTAGAGTTGACCAGGACTATCTCGTACCCCTCTTCTCTCAAGGCTTTACAGGCTTGCGTACCTGAGTAGTCAAACTCACACGCCTGTCCGATGATGATAGGACCTGAGCCAATGATCAGAACTTTTCTTATGTCGTTTCGTCGCGGCACCAATACCTCCTCTCTCTTATCTTTGCACCTTCTCTAGTGAATACAACCTCCAACTCGACCACTTATAGCACTCGGAGGAAGAAACCAACCCAGCCGTTACAGGGTTGTTGTGCATATAGTCAAGCTTCTCCAGAAGCTTTGCCTCACTATAAATATTAAAATCGTAAAAGCCCGGCTGCCAGAGGCGAAAAGGTCTCCGGGTAGGTTGGCCGACGTCGGCCAACCTACCCATATATTTGATGCCTCCGCTGTAAAACAAGCGCCGCTTAATTCTCTTGGTTATCATCGTCTTAATAGGATTCATTACCCTTGATATGTTCAATTCTGGCTTCTCTTCCTTATCCCACCAGACCAACAAATGCAGATGGTCAGGCATTTATCACATAGCCCATCAGAGTGAAACCATATTTCCGGCTGTAAAATTCCAACTCTTCCACCATAATTTGGCATAATTCTTCATCCTTGAAGTAAGGATAATGGTGATAAGTATTCGTCGTAATAAAATGGGCATACGAGTTGTCGTCGAACTTGGGAAGATTCTTATACATTACCTCATTATCTCCCTCACGTTAGTGACCTACCCGCTAGAGCGGATGCTCCAGCCTACCCTTTTGTTGTTCCGTCGTGGCAGTGGATGAAGTAGAGTGGCCCTTGTAGACCGAGCCACCTTCCAGCACTAGAATCACTTTTTTGGTCACCTTACCCCTTTTTATTGACACTTCCTTGCCTATTTTATCTTGTAGTGCAGACCTTCAGGTCTGCTTTATGGCCGATCTAAAGACCTGCACTACGACTTTTTTAGCCATGGGTTGCCTTTGCTCCTGCCTCAATCCTGATAGCATCATCTTTGTAAACCACCTCCCCGCCCACCATCGTCGCCATCACCTTCCCTCTAAGCCAACATCCTGCCCAGGGGTTGTTCTTCCCTTTGGAAGCGAAAAGGTCAGTATTCACCACCCACTCTAAATTTGGGTCAAAGACGGTTACGTCTCCTGGTGCTCCCACCTTGAGTGTTCCCAGACCATCAGGAATGGGGAACAAGGAAGGAGGAAGAGGGTAAGGATAGCTACTCGTTCCTCGTTCCTTGTTCTTATTTCCTCCTACGATCCGCGCTGGCTCAGCAGTGAGCTTAGAAACCAGAGTCACCAAATCAAGCCTTCCCTGGTAGACCAAACTGAGAAGGACACCCAAAGCCGTCTCCAGGCCGCTGATGCCAAAGGCAGCCAGGTCGAATTCACAGGCCTTGTCCTGGGTGGTATGGGGGGCGTGATCAGTGGCTATAGCGTCTATTACTCCCTCTTTCAGCCCCTGGAGTAAGGCCTCGGTGTCCTTTTCAGTCCGCAGTGGAGGATTTACTTTGGCACTGGTGTCATAGCCAATAACCCTTTCCTCTGTCAGGGTCAAATGGTGAGGGGTAACCTCAGCGGTAACCTTAAGGCGTTTTTCCTTGGCACGGCGAATAAGCTCTACCGAGGCAGCAGTGCTTACATGAGCGATATGAAGCCTGCCCTGGGCGAGCTGAGCCAGGGCAATGTCCCGGCCAACAATAGTGACTTCTGCTGCGGCTGGCATCCCTCTTAACCCTAACCTAACTGCCAGCGAACCCTCATTCATTACCCCACCCTCAGTGAGGGAGGTGTCTTCACAATGGTCTATAATAGGTAAATCGAAAAGGCAGCTATACTCCAAGGCACGTTGCATAAGCTGGGAATTTGCCACCGGCTTACCATCGTCGCTGAAGGCAACTACCCCCGCCTCAGCCAGCTCCCTCATCTCCACTAACTCCTCACCCCGCTGACCCTTGGTAATACACCCTATGGGTAAAACCCGAACCACACCCTCCTTGACAGCTTTGTTCTTGATGTACTCCACTATAGCTGGTGAATCAACAGGGGGAGCAGTATTGGGCATGCAGCAGATAGTAGTAAAGCCCCCTCGGGCAGCCGCCTTAGTCCCAGTGGCTACAGTTTCCTTTCCCTCAAACCCCGGCTCCCGAAGATGGCAATGGAGGTCAATAAAGCCAGGGGATACCACCATCCCCCTGGCAGGGAGCACACTATATCCCTGCTGAGAAGGGGCTAAGCCTGGAGCACCTAGCCAGGTGACTTTGCCCTCCACTATAAGCAGGTCGCCAACCATATCTACACCTTGATAGGGATCAATAATGCGACCGCCGCTGATAAGTAAAGAGCCTCTCCTCATCTACCATCTCCGATGAGCAGGTAGGACAGCAGGAGCAGAATTCTAGGCCCTCTTGGCAACATACTTACTAGGTTTGAACCCCTGGGCCTGAGCTTCGTTTTCTGAATCAAAAATAATCAGATTCTCTGGTTTGATCTTGCGCAGCCAGTGGCTATCAGTGCTATGGTATCTCTTGCACTCCAATGTCCCGTCATGCCACTCTGAACTGGCGATATATTGTGGATATGTTTCTTGTTCGCAATAGGCACACCTCAGCGTCAAAGGCTGGCGGTTTACTATTTTGAATTCGGTCTTAATATACCGCTTTTCGTGAAGGGTGACACAGTTGCCGTTCTGGCACTTGACCCCGAAGGGGCGATTATAAACGGCATAATCCATCTTCCGAGCAAAGGGTTGCCTTTCCTCCTCAGCAATCTCGACCTCCTTAACCCCTAAAAGGAGGGCTATCAGTGCCATCCTAATCGGCACTCCTCTCGCCGCCTGTTTGAAGTACATACTTCGCGGGTCAGCATCTAGCTCATGGGCAAGCTCATCCACACGAGGCAGCGGGTGCATCACGAGTGCTCCCTTAAACCTCTTTTCTTTAAGGAGTTTTTTGTCTACCACTGGGTATTTCTCCCTCAACTCCTCTCCTTCTGCAGTAGGCACATATCTTTCCTTCTGAAGCCGGGTGACATAGAGGGCATCCACCCCTTTCTTCAGCTCAATTTGAATATCAATGTCAGGCATCATGGCCAGTTGATGCGGGACGCTGGGTGTCATGTAGATAGCATCCAGGGGGAAGAGCCTTTCTTTCGCTACATGGTTCAGAGCTTCATATCTTTTCAGCTCACCTCCATATTCCGCAGTTAGTTTCCTTATCACGTGCTCCGGCATCTCAAGACCTGGGCCAGGACGGAAAAGGATAGTTGCCCCAAACCGGGCAAGAGCGTAACTAAGGGAATGGACCGTTCGACCGTATTTCAAGTCCCCACATAGGGCAATGTTCAAACCCCTGATCTGTTGTTTCTCCTTTTTGAGGGTATAGAGATCACACAAGGTCTGGGTAGGATGCTCGTGGCTGCCGTCACCGGCATTGACTATTGGGGCACCCGCATATTCGGCGACAAGCTTAGCTGCTCCTTCCCAAGGGTGCCTAATAACGATGATATCAGCATAACTGCCCACCACCCGCGCCATATCGGCGATACTCTCGCCCTTCGAGAGAGAAGTTGAATCCATATCCACTGCGCTTATAACACTGCCACCCAGCCTTTGCATAGCGACTTCAAAAGACATGCGTGTCCGTGTACTTGGCTCAAAGAACAAAGTAGCCATGGTCTTGCCTCGGCATAGGCTAAGATGGTCTTCACTTCTCGAGCTCATTTCGTCGGCCAAGGAAAAAACAGCTCCGATCTCCTCGTTAGAGAGGTCATCAATGGTTATCAGACTTCTGTTAACCATATTCATAGTTACATTCTCTTCTCAGTACTTAAGCCATGCTGTTTGTCAAGGGTGGATTTCCCCGGCTGTTGGCAGCAACAGAGATGATAGCCACCTCATCCCTGCCATCGACCTCTTCTAGCCTTACCACTATCTCTTCTTTCCTCGAAGTGGGCAGATTCTTGCCTACATAGTCGGGGCGAATGGGGAGCTCACGATGCCCTCGGTCGACAAGCACTGCTAACTGGACATATTGGGGACGCCCGAAGTCGATGAGGGCGTCCATAGCAGCACGAGTGCTCCGCCCGGTGTATAAAACATCGTCCACCAACACCACCCGTTTGCCAGCAATATCGCTGGGGATGTGGTTGGGACGAAGGATAGGGGGTGACTGGAGGTTGGAAAGGTCATCTCGATATAGTCCAATGTCCAATGCCCCTACCGGTACCTCCACCCCCTCGATCTCCCTTATAGATGATGCTATCCGCCTGGCTAAGGGTACCCCTCTAGTGTATATTCCAATAAATACCAGGTCTTTACAGCCGTGATTCCTCTCCACAACCTCATGAGCGATGCGGGTGAGTGCTCGCCTTATTTCCTCAGCAGACATTATTACCTTTTCAGGCATATAAAAAACCTCTTGCCCGGCTGGCAAGAGGTTTTCGAGCTTATCCCTCGGATATTATTTAGAAGCCGGCTGATTTTAGCCCTATTTCCCTTGCCAGCCTCACTGGGCTGACTTAAAGGTTCAACCTTTAAAGGAATTATATCACTTCAACACACATTTTTCAAGGCCTCCCTACCCCTCTTCACTAAATGCGCAGCAGGGTTTAAAATTAACCAAGAAAAGACGGCAGAAGAGATATCAACTTGATATTTACCAGAGGCGGTGGGTAGAGAATAAGACCAGAAAGTGATACAATAAGCAAGGCGAAATCCGGGGGTACCGAAAAATCCCCAGATCTATTTGGTGTAGAGGTCTGGAATAGGACATGGGAGGGGGTAAATAGCTATGGAACGCATTCTAACTTCTATTGATGTAGGCACCTCTAAGGTTTGCACTACAGTGGTAAGGATGAAGAATAAAGACATCGCTCAGGTTTTGGGAACAGGCATTGTCCCCTCTCACGGAATACATAAGGCTATTGTACTGGATATCAGTGAGCCCACTGCAGCAATTCGAGACTCAGTGAAAGAAGCAGAGCGCAGTAGTGGAATTGAGGTAAAATCAGCCTATGTAGGTATCACTGGCGAGCATATTGCGTCCTTTAATAATCAAGGGACAACAACTGTCACTCGCCGTGATCACCTAGTAACCCGCAAAGATCTCGATCAGGCGATAAAGTCTTCTAGGCAAGTCACCTTACCCCAAGATAGGAAATTAATTCACGCCATCCCTCGCCAATACCGCCTAGATAACGAGCCAGTCATCGGCGATCCAGTAGGGTTACATGGCCATAACCTAGCTGTAGAAACCCATATAGTCACCGCTGGTATTACCTTCATCCAGAATCTGGTTAAGTGTGTTCAGGGGACTGGGGTAAATGTAATGGATTTAATCTTGGAGCCTCTGGCTGCTAGCGAAGCGGTGCTAGAAGCAGGTGAGAAAGAGGCAGGGGTTGTCTTAGCTGATATCGGGGCTGGCACCACAGATATTACAGTATTTAAGGAGCAGGCTATCTGGCACAGTGATGCCTTACCAGTGGGAGGCTATCAGATGACTAGGGATATAGCTATGGGGTTAGGGATACCCTTCAATGTAGCCGAGGAACTCAAGGTAAAATATGGGAGCGCAAGGCCAAAGGGAAAGGATATGCCAGAAATTGTCAGCCTAGACCCAGGGGGAAAGTATGGAGTCCACTACAAAGACTTGTGTTATATCGTTACATCCCGAGCAGAGGAAGTCATCAGGATGGTATTCCTAAACCTGCCCAGAGCTGAATGGGAGACATGGGAACCAACCACTTTAGTGTTAACTGGTGGCACAGCTAAATTGCCTGGTATAGAGGCATTGGGCCGGGAAATACTACGCGTGCCAGTGCGAGTAGGGAAACCCAAAGGTCTGCCTGAGGGGGCAGTAATCCTTGATGATCCGGCTTACGCTGTTGGTGTAGGGCTATTACTTTGGGGGGCAAGGTATGGACAGCCATCGGCCACTACCCCGGAAGGTGTGATTAGACGCTTCTTTGACCAGCTAAGGAGATGGTGGTTCACCTTCCCCAAGATCAGGATCAGCATTGGCAAGTAAAGAATGCACTGGCTATTGCCAGGGTCAACTTAGGGGGAGAAGCTTATTCATGTCCCTCGCGTCAGGAGTTATTCCCTTGTAATTGGTGGTGGGACTTATTGAGGATGTTTAACAATCCTAATTGTCATTCTGACCCCGATTTATCGGGGGAAGAATCTGAGACCCTTCCCCTTCGCTTTGCTCAGGTCAGGGTGACAGTTAAACAGTCTTGGACTTATTGGCGGTTGCTAACGAGGAAAACGATTGGATTCCAATTCCGCCACCCCTCCCGCGAGGCATTAATGTCCCTCCTTGAAACCAGAAGGGTTACTTCCTAGCTACGTAGTTACCTGAAGAAACATCGCAGGATTGCCAATTGTAAAGGCATAAAAGCCACAGCGCCAAGCCCTCTAGCATATGAACCTCTCCGCATCTATAATCCTGTCGGCAACATTCCTCCGTGCCTCTACGGCGTTTATAGGGGTGAGCTGAGAGAGTTTCGTCAATATCGCCAGTTGGGTATGAAGCGCATCCCCCGTCTCCATTGCCGCAAATATTTGTCTGGCGTAACCACTTACTCTAGCCATAGCATCGTTTATATACACCCTTACCATGTCTATCTTTGCTTGTGACGCTTCTTTACCAGAGCACTCGATGGACTTGAGGGCTCTCAGAAGGCCGCTCTCCATAGCATAGACCTCCATGACAATGTCGCTCAACAGGCCCAAGATCTCCTGCTCCTCGGCTATAGCCTCCCCATACTTTCCTACTGCGGCACCAGAGGCGAAAAGGAAGATCTTCTTTGCTCTCTCCACGAGCTGGCGCTGATACTCTAGCAAGCCATCATCCACCTCAAGAGACACAGGCTCTATTGTTGCTAGCTCGTCTTTCAACTTCTCCATCGCTGAGAACAGGGGCACCTCGTTCTTCAATGCCTTCCTCATTAACCACCCCACTACGATGACTCTATTTATTTCGTTTGTCCCTTCAAATATCCTGAATATCCGGCAGTCCCGATAAATCCTTTCCACAAGGTACTCCTCGATATACCCGTAGCCTCCATATATCTGAACCGCCTCGTCAGCTACATAGTCCAGCACCTCTGAACAGTAAACCTTGTTGATAGAGCACTCAATGGCGTACTCGGATATACATCTGACACTCTGCCGGCCCACATCCTCAGCAGTCCTGTCCACCGTGACCAGGACCTTATCAATAAGTCCGCCAGTCCGGTAAACCATACTCTCAGCTATATACGTCCTGATTGCCATCTCGGCGATTTTATGCCTTATCAGCCCAAACTGGCATATTGGCTTGCCAAACTGCACCCTCTCCTTTCCGTATTTCACAGAGTTCTCCAGGGCCAGTTTAGCCATTCCCACAGACCCCGCCCCCAGTTTCAACCTGCCCAAGTCTAGGATGTTAAAGGCGACCGCATATCCTCTGCCGATTTCGAAGAGGACATTCTCCACTGGCACCCTGGCATCTTCAAGGATCAGGCTGGTGGTAGAACTACCTCGAAGCCCCATCTTATTCTCCTCTGGCCCCGCGGATACCCCCTCGAAGCCCCTCTCTAGCACGAAGGCGGTGAACTTATCACCGTCCACTTTGGCCCAGGTGAAAATAATGTCGGCAAAGCCTCCGTTGGTAACAAACTGCTTGGTGCCATTGAGTCGATAGTATTTACCGTCCGGAGATAGAACCGCCTTGGTTTGTATAGATAAAGCATCGGTACCCGCCCCAGGCTCTGTCAGAGCGTAGGCGCCAATCTTCTCACCTCGTGCTAATGAGGGAAGGTACTTCTCCTTTTGGCTTTTGTTGCCGAAGAAAACCAAAGGCAGAGAGCCGATCCCAGTGTGATCGCCCATTGTTAGGCCAAAGGAGCCAGCGCCGGTCGTATGTTCGGAGATCAACAAAGAGGACATGATGTCCAGTTCAGCACCACCATACTTTTCCTCCACATCTGCCCCCAAGAGACCCAGCTCCCCAGCCTTGCGCATCAGTCGGCGGGTCATCTCAAAGTCCTTGTGTTCCAGCTCATTTATATGGGGCTCCACCTCATTCTTTACAAAGTCCTCAGTGGTGCTAATTATCATCCGGTGCTCTTCTTTGAAGTCCTCTGGAGTGAATGCCTCTCCAGGTGGCGTTCCTTCGACCAGAAACCAAGCTCCTTTCCCGATCGTCTCTCTTGTCATGGTTACCCCCTTCCTTAGTTGTCTCGTTCGAATATGGCTGCTGCCCCCATGCCACCCCCAATGCACATAGTAACCAGGCCAAATCTTACTTTTCGTCGCTCCATCTCATAGAGCAACTTGGTGGTGAGATACACCCCGGTACAGCCCAGAGGATGCCCCAGAGCAATCGAACCACCATTGACATTCAGTCTACCTGAGTCAATACCTAGCGTTCTAACCACATAGAGCGACTGGGAGGCAAACGCCTCGTTCAGCTCCACAAGGTCGACATTATCCAGAGAGATGCCAGCGGACTTCAACGCCTTGGGAACAGCTACCACTGGCCCGATGCCCATAATCTCGGGGTCTACTCCTCCTACACCAATGGACCTGAAGACAGCCATGGGCTTCAGTCCCAATTCCTTCGCCCTCTCTCGAGACATAACCACCGTGGCTGCTGCCCCATCGTTCATAGGGCAGGAGTTTCCCGCAGTCACCGAGCCTCCAGCACGGAAGATTGGCCTCAACTTAGAAAGTGCCTCCAGAGAGGTATCTGGCCTGACGCACTCATCCCTGTCAAAGACCCTCTCACGATTCACTGCCTTTCCGCCCTCAAAGGTTCGATCTACCACCTTCAAGAGCAGAATTTGCTCCTTGAATCTCCCCTCACCTATAGCCCTGACTGCCTTCCGATGGCTTTCCAGGGCGAACCTATCCTGGTCCTCTCTGCTTATGTTGAACCGCTGAGCCACATTCTCTGCCGTGAGCCCCATAGTCATATATGCCTCAGGTAAGTCTTCCATCAATTCCGGATCAGGCAATGGCTTGTTTCCTCCCATAGGCACCAACGTCATGTGTTCCACTCCGGCAGCCACTACTACATCGGCAAAGCCACACATGATCTTCTGGCAAGCGATAGCAATGGCTTCTAGCCCGGAGGCACAGTATCTGTTCACCGTCATCCCCGGCACCTGAGAGGACAGCCCCGCCTTAAGAGCGATAATCCTACCAAGGTTCATTCCCATCTCTGCCTCGGGGAAGGCACAGCCCATAATTAAATCATCTACATCTTGGGGCTGCAAACCGTTGGCCCTCTTGATAGCTTCTTTGACCACCTCTGTGGCCGTGTATTCAGGTCTGGTGTTCCTCAAGGTGCCTGTTACCGCCCTGGCTAAACCTGTTCTCACCGCTGATATTATGGCTGCTTCCCTCATCGTCATATATCTCCTCGCCTGTAGAACTAGTTCCTCAGCGGTCTATTCGTTTCAACAAAGTGTCTCAGCCTAGCCTGGGTCTTTTCCTCACCAGCCAGGGAAAGGAAGGTTTCTCTTTCTATATCCAGAAGGTACTCTTCCGTCACCAGGGTATTCTGATCCAGATTACCACCAGTGAGCACATACGCCAGCTTTTTGGCAATGTGGGCATCGTGGTCGGTTATATATCCTGCTTGTCGCATCAGATACACCATTAGTTCCAGGATAGCCCTCCCGGTTCTGCCGGTCACCCTGATGTCATCCCTTGGCCTTGGAGGACGGTAACCCTCTTTAGCTATGGCAAGCACCGATTGCTTAGCATCATATAACAAGTGGTCCAAATTCATAGTGATCCTATCATGTGGTCCCAAGTAGCTTAACCCCCGGGCCTCCCGTGCTGAGGTGGATACCCTAGCCGTGGCAATAGTTTCAAAGGCCCTGGCCACATAAGGAATGAGGTCGGGCCGACCTCCACCAGGAACTGCACTGGGAACACTGGGAGGCACCCAGTCAATAGCTCGCAGAAGCATCTCTTTATTGCCGCCGCCACCAGGGATAAGCCCTACCCCCACCTCCACCAGCCCCATATAGGACTCAGCATAGGCTCTTCTCATACTCGCCGCCATACATACCTCACACCCCCCACCCAGCGTCATTCGGAAAGGCGCGGCTACAACTGGTTTCTCCGAATACTTTATCCTCATGCACACCTGCTGAAACTGCTTCAGCACATGCTCTAAAGTATCCCAGTCCTTATTCTGACATAGACCAAAAATCTTCTTCACATCTGCGCCTACACAGAAGTTGATGCCCTGGTTGCCGATGACCAGCCCCTCAAAGTTCTCCTCCACATCCGCTATACTGTCGCCTATCATCTGGATAACATGGTCGTCGATGACATTGTTGGGGGAATTGAACTCCAGACAAGCAACATCATCTCCCATGTCCACAAGACTGGCTCCCACGTTGGAACGAATCACCCTCTTCCTCTCCTTTAGCGAGGGAAGGAGAATGATTTGCGGCTTCTCTTCGATCTCCTGGTAGTCCGCTTTACCGAAGTCAAAATAGTAGCGCCTCCTCCTCCGTCTCTCATAGAACCGCTCCCTGCCCCGTGAGAGCATCCGCTCTATATTCTGGGGTATCTTCTCACCTTCCCTTTCCATCCTCTCCACAGATTTTCTAAGGCCTATGGCATCCCAGGTCTCAAAGGGGCCAAGCTCCCAGTTGAATCCCCACCTCATTGCTCGATCCACAGCTAATATATCATCCGATATCTCAGGGACCTTGGCAGCACAGTAGAGCAGCATCTTCTTGAGTACCTTCCAGGCAAAACGCCCGGCTCTGTCGTCTGAATACACCAGGGTCTGTAGGCTCCTTGCTGGATCGGTTATTTGCTTGAGTTCATCCAGAAGAGGTAAACCGGGTCTCCTCTGTGGTACATATTCCATGCTGTTGTAGTCCAGGGCATATATCTGTGAGCCTTCAGCACCTACTTCCTTCTTGTAGAACCCCTTTTGTGTCTTATCGCCCAAAAGGCCGGCCTTTAACATCTTGGTGACAAATTGAGGAACAGTGAAATCCTCCTTTTCTGCTGCATCTTCTGTATTGTCACAGACATTCTGCGCTACCTTGACGAAGACATCCACGCCCACCATATCCGCCGTTCTGAAGGAGGCGACCTTCGGTCTACCCATAGGGGGACCGGTTATGGCATCCACCTCCTCTATGGTGTAACCGTCCTCTACCATGGTCTTTATGACTCCTATCATGGCATGAGCGCCTATTCTGTTGGCAATAAAGTTAGGTGTGTCTTTAGCAAAGACAATGCTTTTGCCTAGTCGCCGCTCGCAGAAGTCTGCCATGAAAGAGAGCACCTCTTTATCAGTAGCTCTCCCAGGTATGATCTCAAGGAGCTTCATATGCCTTGGGGGGTTGAAAAAATGTGTCCCCAAGAAGTGTGCTCTAGTCTCCTCTGATAGCTCTTCTGACATCCTCTCTATCGACAATCCAGAGGTATTCGTGCTAACGATGGTGTCAGGCTTTATAGATGACTCAACCTTTCGCAGCAGCTCCTTCTTTATCTTCAGATCTTCTGCTACTGCCTCAATAATCCAATCAGCGTCTGAAAGCCAGTGCATGTGGTCCTCAAAGTTACCCGGGATAACAAGCTTGGCATCCTCAGTAACATAGATTGCGGGTGGACTTGCCATCAAAGTGCTGTCTATGCCCCTTTTGGCAAGCTTGCTCCTGAAGGCAGGGGACTCCTTGGTCAGTCCTCTTTTCACATCCTCTTCACTGAGTTCCTTTGGAACAATATCCAAAAGGTAAGTATATATGTCCACACCTGCCAAGAGGGCAGCTATCTTGCCCCCCATCACACCAGCCCCGAGCACCGCCGCCTTCTTAATTCTTCTCCTCTTCAAGGCTCCCCCCTATCTTCTAAGAGATAAATATGTGCTCATAGGGACAAGGCCAACGATTCCCTAAATATCAATCTCGCGAGACTGGGCTAGAAGTCTTTCCAGTGGCGTAGCGAAGGATATACCTGTGCTCCCTGTTTGTCAAAAAAATGATCCCGGACTGCTCGCTACTTTTCTCATACGCCAAAGCTAGACCCAACGACTACGTGGTCAAAGACCTCTTCTTCCATGCTCACGATAGCCATTGACGACAAAAGGCCAAGGGTGGACAGGGTATTGAAACGTCACGCCCCCTATGCCAAAGAGGTTTTCAGTGCCATTATATATTCTTTATACCTCCTTATCCATCTCAAAATCAAGCGTCCATCCATTAGGCTGCGTCTCTAATGAGTCATCAGGATTTCGGGGTATTTTTGTCTGTCCAGCTTCGAAAAAGCGCGATATCTCACCAATTTGTCCTCATCAGGCTAATCTCCTATTCAGAGCTTTTAAGTTTCAGCCAAGCTCGGTAGAGCTCCCTTTTTGATAAACCTGTGGTCAAGGATAATCGAGCTACTGCCTCCTTAGCAGTAACGCCTTGGTAATAGAGATGGCGAAGCCCCTGTTCTATCTCCGAAGTCAATACAGGCTTCTTCACTCCTTTACTCCCTTCAACAACTAAGGTGAATTCTCCCCTTGGTTGCTGGAAGTGCTCTAATGCTTGGCTTATTGTCCCCCGGAAGACCTCCTCATGAACCTTGGTCAACTCTCGACCGATAGCTATCTTTCTATCTCCCAAAACTTCACTCAAGTCCCTCAATGTGGGCAACAAACGATGGGGAGATTCAAGAGCTATTATCGTTCGTGGTTCGGAAGCCATAGATTCCATCAAACGAATCCTTTCCCCTTTCTTTCGAGGAAGAAAACCAACGTAGGTAAACTGATGGGTCGGCAGTGCAGAGACTACTAAAGCGGTAATCACTACCGAAGGACCAGGGATAGGCACTACTGAGATACCACGCTGGGCAGCGGCTACGATAAGCTCATATCCTGGATCGCTCAATCCAGGCATGCCTGCTTCTGAAACCAGGGCCACATCTTTCTCCTGTAAGTAATCTAAAAGATAATCTAGCTTCGCCCTTTTGTTATGCTCATGGTAGCTCGTCGTGGGGGTTTTGATTCCGTAAACACCAAGTAAACGCCTGGTCTTTCGGGTATCCTCAGCAGCGATAAGCCCTACATCTCTCAGGATACGAAGGGCACGAAGGGTGATATCTTCCAGGTTACCAATAGGAGTAGCTACAACATAAAGAACAGACATAACTCTTTGTTGCTCGTTTAGTATACTAATTTTCCCTGAAAAAATCCTTCCATCCTTTTTAAGGAATCGCTGAGCCATGAACAGTGGTGATCCTTCCTCCCCCCACGGAAAAAACGGTTGACAAGCTGTGAATTGGTTAATATTATTGAAACATCAATCCATAGGAGGTGGAGGAATGGAAAACACTTTTGACAGCACCTATATCATTAACAAGGCGAAATACAACCAATTCGTGGCTCAGGCGAGCAAACTTGCCATTGCCGTCTATACCATTCCTGCTTTTGTTTGGCCGGAGCTATATAAGGGTATAGACATACACAAAGATATCGCCATGCGGGTTGTCTGGAAGCCAGAAACAACGGTAGGGCAGATTAAGGAATTGGATAAGATCTGGTTTTTAAAGAAATATGAATAATCGAGTCTTTGGGTACTCGATGGTCAGCACTCACCAACTTCGAAGCTGATAGCCGGTGGCTAAATGCCCATCCTCAGGATATTGCTCAATCTACGTTGACTTTCCAACCTCCCTTTGATATATTGTGGGGCACATTAATATTTCCATTCTACATTCCATTGACCGGGGAGAAAGAGGATGCCTGTTCATAAACATAAAGAGATGCGGCGCTCCTATGGCTTTGATGAAGTGGCTATAGTCCCCGGGGACACCACCCTTAATCCTGAACAGACAAACACTGATTTCCACCTGGGAAGCCTGAGTTTTTCCATCCCTATCCTGGCTGCAGCCATGGATGCTGTAGTTGATCCCAAATTTGCTGTCTTATTTAGCCAGCTAGGTGGGCTGGCAGTGCTTAACCTTGAGGGAGTGCAAGCTCGTTATGATAACCCGGAGGAGATTCTGGCCGAAATTGCTCAAGCTCCCCAAGAGGAAGTTACCTCTTTGCTGCAAGGGGTGTACTCCCAGCCAATAAAGGAGCAACTCATTGGCAAGCGTATTCAATGGATCAAACAAAAAGGGGGAGTTTGCGCTGCTTCAGTTACCCCAGCTAATACCAAAAGGTTTGCTCCTCTTATTACTGAAGCAGGAGCGGACGTATTGGTGGTTCAATCCACTGTCACTACTGCTCGCCATTTCTCCAAAAGCCCAGGGCTTAGTTTCTCAGAGTTGTGCCAATCAACCCCTCTACCTATTGTAGTAGGAAACTGCGTCAGCTACAGTGCTGCTTTGGAATTGATGAGGACGGGCATTTCTGGTGTCCTGGTTGGCGTTGGTCCAGGGGCAACCTGTACCACCAGGCAAGTCCTGGGGATAGGGGTCCCTCAGGTGACGGCTACTATGGATTGTGCTGCCGCTCGAGAGGAATATCTTCGGGAAACCGGGAGGTATGTAGCCGTGATCACCGATGGTGGTATCCATGCTGGAGGCGACCTGTGCAAGGCTTTTGCCTCCGGCGCTGATGCTGTCATGTTAGGTGCTATCCTGGCTCAGGCTGAGGAGGCACCGGGCAAAGGATACCATTGGGGTATGTCTAACCCTCACCCGGCATTGCCGCGAGGCAAACGAATCAAAGTAGGCGCTCGCGCCCCCCTGGAAAAAATCCTTTTTGGTCCCACTTCCATCAGCGATGGGACTCAAAACCTGATAGGGGCTTTACGCACTGCCATGGGTGTTTGCGGTGCTGCCACCATCGCCCAGATGCATCAGATTGAAATGGTAATTGCACCAGCGATAAAGACAGAGGGCAAATCTTGGCAATTTCAACAAGAAATCTACTCTCAGTAGCTGACCTCAGTGCTGAAGATATCTGGCATCTTATTGAAAAGGCTGTCAGCTTAAAACAAAGGGAAAGAAAAGCCTACCTCAAGGGAAAGGCCCTGGCTCTTCTCTTTGAAAAGCCCTCCCTTCGCACCCGAGTAAGCTTTGAGGTAGCTATGTGGCAGCTAGGGGGAAACACCCTTTATCTTTCCCCTGATGAGGTAGGCTTGGGAAAGAGGGAAAGGGTCTCTGATGTAGCTCGGACACTGAGTCGCTATGTGGATGGCATTGTAGCGCGGACTTTCTCCCACCAAACCCTGGAGTTGCTGGCTCGATATGCTCAGGTGCCGGTGATAAACGGCCTTTCTGACCAAGAGCACCCTTGCCAAGCATTAGGTGACCTGCTCACCATCTACGAAAAAAAGGGGAAGCTCAAAGGCTTGAAATTGGCTTTTATTGGCGATGGCAACAATGTAGCCCGAAGTTTGCTTTTAGCCACCTCTCTGATGGGGGTAGATTTTTCTATTGCTTCACCGCCGGCTTATAACCTCCAGGATACAATCCTGCGTCATGCCCAAGAATTTGCTTTACAAAGTGGTTCTCGTATCTTTCTTACCTCAGACCCTCGCCTCGCTGCAGAGAATGCCGATATCGTTTATACTGACGTATGGACTAGCATGGGACAGGAGGCTGAAGCAGAGGCTCGTCGCCTTGCCTTCGCCACCTATCGGGTGGATATCCAACTTCTGTCACTGGCTAAAAAGGATGCCCTGTTCATGCACCCTCTACCAGCCCACCACGGAGAAGAAATTGCCGAAGGGCTTCTTGACCACCCTCAATCTGTGGTCTTCGACCAAGCAGAGAACCGTCTGCACATTCAGAAGGCAATATTGTTGAAGTTACTACGTTAATAAACCGCATAAGGAATATCATGACCAAACCTATCGTAGCCATTGTCGGCAGACCTAATGTGGGTAAATCTACCCTATTTAATCGCCTCCTTGGTGAAAGGAGGGCTATTATTGAGGATTTGCCAGGAACAACTCGTGACCGAATCTACGCCGATATCTCCTGGGAAGGGCGCGAATTGACTGTCGTAGATTCTGGCGGGCTGGAGCCGCAGCCGGAGTCTACTATTAAGCAAAAGGTTAAGGAACAGGTAGAGATAGCTATTGCTGAAGCCGATGCAATCCTCTTCTTGGTGGATGCCCAAGAGGGAGTAATGCCAGTTGATGAGGAAATAGTCGATATATTACGCCGCTCACAAAAACCAGTAGTGCTAGTGGTGAATAAGGTGGATAGCACTAAGCAGCAAAGTGAGGTGCCCCAGTTCTATGAGTTGGGTATAGGTGAGCCCATACCTGTTAGTGCCTATCATGGCAGAGGAATTGATGAATTATTAGAGAAAGTTACTGCTGGCTTACCACCCCTTCCCCTCGTCTCGGCAGAGCCAGAATTAATGAAAATCGCCATCGTAGGGCGACCCAATGTCGGCAAGTCACTTCTGGCTAACACCCTTTTAGGGGAAGAAAGACTCGTTGTTCATGAGATTCCGGGAACAACTCGTGATTCAATAGATATCGTTTTCCGCTATGCTGACGAGAGTGTAATTCTTATTGATACAGCGGGAATAAGGCGGCGTGGGCGGATTGAAACGGGTATCGAGCGGTATAGCCTGGAACGCACTCTGCGCGCTATTGACCGAGCTGATGTTGCCTTGCTGCTCATCGATGCCGTTGAGGGCATTACTGCCCAAGATATCCATATCCTGGGCTATATTCAACAGGCTTATAAGGGGGCCATATTAATAGTCAACAAATGGGACTTGGTTGAGGTAAAAGATGTAACCTTATGGACAGAGGTGATAAGGCAAAGGACTAAATTTATGCCCTACATAGAAATTCTATTTCTCTCTGCTAAGACGGGATATGGAGTAGAGAAGGTTCTGCCCGCCGCAAAAAGGATCTATGAGGAGAGGCTGAAGCACCTTCCCGCTCCTTCACTGGATAGCATAGTCAAAGAAGTAGTGGCGGCTCACCTCCCCCCCAGGAAAGGTACTAGGCGGCTGAAGATTCTCAATACTAGGCAAACAGGGGTTAATCCGCCCACCTTTGTCTTTTATGTTAATGATGCCAAATTAGCCCATTTTTCCTATCGGCGCCACCTCGAAAATAAGTTGCGCCAGTTTTTCGGCTTCCAAGGCACCCCCCTCCGCCTGCTCTTCAAAAGTAGAGGTGAAAAAACTGCTGAAAACCTCTAGACTTTTTAACATCCGATTCGGAGGTCCACTAGCTCTATCTCCTGATCCTAAAAGGTATTAGTATGGTGGAGCTCAAGTTTATCGCCATTATCCTTTTGAGCTATCTCCTGGGTGCTATCCCCTTTGGTATAATTGCCACCAAGCTGACTAGAGGGATAGATATCAGGGATTATGGTAGCGGTAAAATAGGAGCGACTAACGTGCTACGCTCTGCTGGTGGTAAGGCAGGCCTTCTTACCGTAATACCTGACATGGGTAAGGGCGCTGTGGCAGTGATAATAGCCTGGCTTGTGCTGCATAGCTATGCTGGCCAGGTTGTTGCTGCTCTGGCAGCTATGATGGGACATAACTGGCCGATATATGCCAATTTTCGAGGTGGGCGAGGGGTAGGCCCCTATGTCGGAGGGATGGCAGCTATGTATTGGCCTGTTGCGCTAGCATGTGGCCCAGGGGTGGGAGTGGGTATCGCTGCCCTAACCCGTTATGCCTCATTAGGTTCGATATTCGTGGTACTTAGCTCCTTCACGGCAATGCTCCTCATGGTGCTCGTAGGAACGCAGCCAACGGAATACTTGATCTATGCTGGTGTGGGCGGGGGCTTGATTTTATTTCAACATCGTGATAATATACAACGACTTATCGCTGGGACGGAACGTAAACTGGGGGAGAAGGCAGAAAAAAGGGAGAATCTTCTGCCCAAATATATAAAGGAGTAAGAATGCCTAAGGGAGCTATTATTGGCAATGCCAGCTGGGGGACAGCCCTAGGAATAACCCTAGCTCGTAAGGAAATTCGTACAAAGTTATGGGCGCGAAATCAAGAAACGGCAGAAAAGCTCAACCAAGCCAGGGAGAATACTACCTATCTACGGGGATTTCCTTTTCCTCCTCAGCTTTCTGCTACGGATTCTATAGAAGAGGTCATGGACAGGGCAGACCTAGTCATTCTTGCTGTACCATCCCAAAGCATGCGTCATAATATAAGGATGGTAAAGGACTACCTGAACGATTCGATGCTTATTGTAAGTGCCACCAAGGGACTGGAGGTAGGCAGTGGTAAACGCATGTCTCAAGTAATTGCGGAAGAGATTGATACTCGCTTTCATCCTAATATTTGTGTCCTCTCTGGACCAAATATGGCCCGGGAGGTGGCCAAAGGTTTGCCTTCAGTGACGGTAGTTGCTGCCTATAATGCCGCAGTGGCGGAGAGGGCAAAGCAGCTGATCAATTCAAACGATTTCTCTGTCTTTACCAGCACTGATGTAATCGGAGTGGAGCTAGGGGGAGCACTAAAGAATGTTATTACCTTGGGCGTTGGCATGATAGATGGATTAGGTGATGGGAATAATGCTAAAGCCGCCCTCATCATTCGGGGGCTAAGTGAAATAATCGTTTTAGGAACGACCTTTGGGGCCAACCCCCTAACCTTTATCGGACTGAGCGGCTTGGGTGATCTAGTGGTTACCTGCTTCAGCCCCTCCAGTCGCAATTACTACATAGGGAGCCTGCTGGCTAAAGGGTGCCCCTTAAAGGAGGTAATGGATTCAACGCCTCATGTGGTTGAAGGAGTTAGCACTGCTTTAGCCGCCCGGGAGCTAGGGCAAAAAGCAGGCATTAGTCTGCCTGTCATAGAGCAAATTTGCAAAGTGCTTTATGAGGGGCTCGATGTAAAGAAAGCCATCGCTCAAATTGTAGAATATCCAGCAGATGGGGAATCACTGGAAATTACAAAATTACTCCGTTTTCTACTCAGCTATATCCAATCAAGGTGGCATCAACCACCAACTTGGTTGCCTGAAGCAGAAGATGCCTCATACCAATAGAAAAAATCCTTTTCAGTGCTCTTCTAAGCTTTCTTAATCCGATTAAAGAACCTCCTCTTCCCCTTTTCAGACACCCTTGCTTCGCCCAAGCTTTTTGCTAGTTCGAGGAATAGCTGGCGCTGTTCCTCATCTAATCTCTCAGGGGTGACCACTCTAACCTTAACTAGCTGGTCACCTTGTCCTGAGCGGTGAAGATAAGGTATACCCTTCCCTTTCAATCGGAAGACCTGGCCTGTCTGCGTTCCTGAAGGAATCTCGATATTGACCTTACCCCCTAATATAGGCACTTCCACTTCATCCCCCAAAGCTGCCTGGGCAAAATTTATGGGCAATTCATAAAGGATATCATTCCCATCACGCTTAAAGAACCTATGTTCCTGCACTGAGAGGGTAATATAAAGGTTACCCGCAGGCCCCCCCCACATCCCTGCTTCCCCCTCACCACTAAGACGTATCTGAGAGCCATCCTCTACTCCAGCAGGAATCTTCACCACTAATTTGCGATGTTTGCGTTCCTTTCCGGTGCCTTGGCACTGACTACAAGGCTGGGTAATGATGCTGCCTTCCCCATGACAGCGTTGGCAGATAGCCCGATTAACAAAGCGCCCAAAGATACTTTGGTGTACTCGGCGCACCTCTCCTATGCCGTCGCAGTTGGGGCATTTTATCGGTTGGCTCCCTGGCTCACTGCCTAGGCCATAGCAAAAGGAACATGATTCGGTGCGCCAAACTTTAATCTCTTTCTCGCAGCCTAAGACTGCCTGCTCAAAAGGAATAGTAGCTTTATAGTGTAAGTCAGCGCCCTGTTGCGGCACCCGCTTTCTTACTCTGGTAGTGCCACCAAAGAAGGTTTCAAAGATATCCCCTAAGCCGCTAGCAAAATCACCAAAGCCCTCGAAGCCACGCCCATTGCCCAAATGCCCCAGGTAGTCATAATTTGCCCGCCTCTCGGCATCGCTCAGCACTTGATAGGCTTCATTTATTTCTTTGAATCTCTCTGCTGCCCCATCTTGGTGATTGCGGTCGGGATGGTATTGGAAGGCTAGCTTCCTGAAGGCCCTCTTAATCTCCTCCGGGGCGGCATCCCGAGACACACCGAGCACCTGATAGTAATCCCTTTTTGGAGCCATCGCCTTTCGCCTCTTTAACCTTTCATCATAACCTTCCCATGGATGAAAGGTCAAGCTCACTGAAAAGTCTTACGTCATTGCGAGCAACGCGAAGCAATCTCATGATCGCTTT